>NZ_WWIC01000192.1:0-50997 GCF_009872555.1 Streptomyces sp. SID5643 | reverse complement strand
CCCGTCCCCCGTCCCCCGACCACACAGAGAGGTGTCGTCGATGCGTCTGCTCGGACTTGCCTGCGGGCAGGAGGACGGCAGTGCCGAGGTACTGCTGAAGGCCGCGCTCACCGCGGCCGCGCGCGAAGGTACAGCCGTCGAGATGGTACGGCTGACCGACCTGTCCCTGGTCACCGCCGCCACCGCGGACGCCGGGGACGACGCGGCCTGGTTCTGCGACCGGCTGCTCGACGCGGACGGCGTGATTGTCAGCTCCCCCACTTACACCCGCAGCGCACCGGGCGCGTTGAAGCTCCTCATCGACCGCGCCTTCGGTCCACGCACGGACGTGGTCTTCGTCCGTGAGGCCCTCGCCTCCCGCGAACACGGCCCGGCCGAGCACGAGGAGACGCGCGGTCTTCTGGGCCTCGACACGGCCCCCGATCCGCGGGTCCTCAAGCCGCGCGTGGCCGGCTTCATCGCCGTGGGCGGCTGCCCGTCACCCCACTGGCGCACGCTGACGCTGCCCACTCTGCACGCCCTGGCCTTCCCCCTGCACATGGCCGTCGCCGACCAGATGGAAGTCCCCACCCCCGGCGGCCTGGGCGGCATAGCCACCGACCCGGCGGCTGTGCTGCGCGCCGAGCGGCTGGGCGGCGCGGTTGCCCGGCAGCTCGGCCTGCCCCACGACGAGGTCCGGTTCCTGGGGGAGCCCGGCACCTGCCCGATGTGCCACCTCGACCTGATCGTGCTGCGCGACGGCCGCGTCGAATGCGGCACCTGTGGGGCCGCGGGCCGTTTCGTCGTCGAGGACGGCGGCGTCCGGGTCGACTTCTCCCCCGCCGGCACCGCTTCCTCCGTCCACACCCTCACGGAGCTGGAGGAGCACTACCGGGAACTGCTGAGCACCGCCGCACTGGAGCCGGACCCCCAGGAGATCGACAAGCACGCCGCCGCGTTCCGCGACAGCGTCCCCGTCCTGCGCCCACCGCGGCCGTAGACCATCGTTCGCGGGCTCTCCACCGACGCCGGCGTGCCTTCGGCCGGGAGGTGCCCCCAGGTACGGAGATCCGTCAAGGCCGTTGCCTCGTGCGGCGTCGGGCGACCGGAACGGTCAGGGGGGCCGGGCCGGCCACCACGGTGTTGGAGACGGAGCCGATGCCCTCGACGGTGAGGGTGACCGTGTCGCCGGGCTTCAGGGGAGGCGGGGACTGCTCACCCCGTACACCCCACAGCTCGGCGAGGCAGCCGCCGTTTCCGCAGGTCCCGGAACCGAGGACGTCACCGGGGCGGACGACTGTGCCGCGCGAGGCGTAGGCGGCCATCTCCTCGAAGGTCCAGCTCATGTTGGACAGCAGATCCTCGCCCACGACCTCGCCGTTGATCTCGGCGGTGAGCGCCAGGCGCAGGAAGCCGTCCGCGTCGCGGTACTTCTCCAGCTCGTCGGCGGTGACCAGGTACGGCCCCAGCGTGGTGGCCGTGTCCTTGCCCTTGCAGGGGCCGAGGCCCACCTTCATCTCGGCGGACTGCAGGTCCCGTGCCGACCAGTCGTTGAAGACGGTGTAGCCGACGATGTGGTCGTGGGCCTGCTCGGGCGTGAGGTCGCGGCCCTCCTTTCCGATCACGGCGGCGACCTCCAGCTCGAAGTCGAGCACGCTCGACCCCGGTGGCATGGGGATGTCGTCGTGCGGCCCGTACATCGCGTAGGGGTTGCCGAAGTAGAACGTCGGGGCCGCGTACCACCGCTCCGGTACTCCGGCAGCCCCGTCCACGGACCGCCGTACGCCCTCGACGTGTTCCTCGAAGGTGACGAAGTCCCGCACGGTGGGCGGCTGGAGCGGGGGCAGGAGCCGTACCTCGCAGATGTGGGGGCCGGCCGGGACATCGAGGGCCGCGGAGCTCGCGTCGAGCAGTTCGGGCAGGCCGCCGCCCTGGGCCAGCAGGCCGGTCAGTGAGCTGACGCCGGGAAGAGGGAAGAGCGTGCCGTCCTCTTCGACGACGGCCACGTGGCGTCGGTTGCGGTACTCGTACGCGGCGAAACGCATGGCGGTTTCCTGTCGGCTGTCGACGTTCGAGGGGGGCGCGAAGGCCGGGGGCGCGGCGTGGGAGTCAGGGCATGACAGGGCCACCGCGCCCCCGGGGACCGGAGGGCTTCGCCGATCAGACCGGCGGGGCGACGAACACGCCGCGGTCGACGTCGTTGAAGGATTCCTTGGTGACCAGTTCGTTCATGGGGTTGGCGGTGCCCCACTGGTCGGTGACCTCGGGCTGGGAGAAGTCGTAGACGTGCGGGTGCCAGGTGTCCTCGTCCAGCAGCTCCAACTCCGTCGTGTACTCGACGGTGTTGCCGTGCGGGTCGAGGAAGTACGTGAAGGTGTTGTCGCCCGCCATGTGCCGGCCCGGCCCCCAGATCTTGCGGGCGCCGGAACGGATGACACGGCCGGAGCCGCGCATGTACTCGTCGATTCCGCGCATCTCGAAGGAGATGTGGTGCAGCGAGGTGTGCGGTCCCCTGGCGATGGCCATGGAGTGGTGCTGGTTGCTGATCCGCATGAAGTGCATGACGTCGCCGATGTGCGGATGGCCGAGCGTGTCGGACAGCCGGAAGCCGAGGTGCTCCTCGTACCACGCCTTGGTCTTGTCCAGATCCGGCGAGTTGAGCACGACGTGCGACAGCTTGACCGGGATCGACTCCTTCTCCTCGATCTTGCGGTGCTGCCGCACCTCGACGTCGGCCGAGACCTCGATGGTGCGGCCGTCGACATCGAAGAAGCGGAAGCCGTAACCGCCGCCGGGGGTTTCCACCTTGCCCGGCTGGGTGACCAGCTCGACACCCCCGGCGAGGAGTTGCTCGGCGAGCGTGTCCACGTCGGCCGGGCTCGCGGCACCGTAGGACACGAGGTCGAGGCGCTTCTCCTCGGCCTTGCGCAGCCGGACGACGTACTGCTCCGGGCTGCCCTCGGCGGCCAGGAAGGAGATGCCCGAGTCCTCGGCGACCTTGGTCAGGCCCCAGACTCCGGCGTAGAAGTCGAGTTGCTTGTGGTAGTCCGGCACGGCGAGGTCGACGTGGCGGAGGTGGGTGAGCAGGCGGTTGTTCATGGGGGGAGCTCCTCACGCGAGGTTGAGCAGAGCGGCGGCGTTTGCGCCGCGGAGGGAGTGGAAGTCGGTGTCGGGCAGGTCCGCGGCGCGCAGCGCGCCGAGCGGGTCGTCGGTGCCCATGTCGAAGGGGAAGTCGGAGCCGAGCAGGACCCGTTCCGGGCCGACCGCTCGCAGCAGCTCCTTCAGCACCTGGGGGTCGTGGACGAGGGAGTCGAAGTACAGCTGCTTCAGATAGCTGCTCGGTTCGCGCTCACAGCCCCGGGCGTCGGGACGGGCCCGCCAGGCGTGGTCGGAGCGGCCGAGGTGGGTGGGCAGGTAGCCGCCGCCGTGCGCCGCGATCAGCTTCAGGCCCGGGTGGCGGTCCAGGACGCCGGAGAAGATCAGGTGGGAGAGGGCGACGGCGTTCTCGGTGGGCTGGCCGACGGTGTTGGACAGGTACCACCGGTCCAGGCGCTCGTCGAGCGTGCAGCCGAACGGGTGCAGGAAGACCAGGGCGCCTGTCTCCTCCGCACGGGACCAGAGGGGTTCGTACGCCGTGTCCGACAGCTCGTGGCCGGGCGCGTGCGAGGAGATCTCCACTCCCCTCAGCCCCTGGTCCAGGGCGTGGTCGAGCAGGCCGACCGCGAGGCCGGGATGCTGGAGCGGGACCAGGCCCAGGCCGTGCAGGCGGTCGGGAGCCTTCGCACAGTGTGCGGCGGTGCCCTCGTTGGCCAGTCGGCAGACCGTCTCGGCCAGTCGGGGCTCGGCCCAGTAGTGGTAGTGGGACGGCGAGGGGCTGACCAGCTGAATGTCCACGCCCTGCGCGTCCATGGCCGTCAGGCGCGCCGTGGCGTCCGTCAGCTTCGGCACGCGCGCGCCGACCATCGGGCCGTTCACCGCCAGGGCCGCCGGGCCGTTGCGGCGCGCGTCGAGGGCGCGGGCCTCGGCGAGACCGGGATGGCCGGCGACGGCCTCCTCGACCTCCGGGAGCAGGACGTGTGCGTGGACGTCGATGGTCGGCGCGGAGGATGCGGTGGTGGTCACGGGCGCTCCTTGAGGAGGTTCATGGTGCGGCCGACCAGCCCGGCCATGTCGGCGTCACGCACACCGTCCAGCTGCCACTGGCCGATCTGCAGGGACGCCTCGACGACGGTGCGCACCCGGGGAATGCGGCGGTCGTGGTAGGCCTGGAGCAGCTTGTCGTCCCAGTCCCGGCCGTCGGCCACGGCCCCGCTGAGCAGCTCGGCGAGGACGAGGGCGTCCTCCAGGGACATGGCCGCGCCCTGGGCCATGGTGGGCGGGCAGCAGTGGGCGGCGTCGCCGATGAGCACGACCCGGCCCCGGTGCCAGGAGCCCTCGACCAGCAGGCGGTCGAACCAGGTGTAGTTGACCTTCTTCGGGTCGGTGATGTGCTCGGTGATCTCCGGCCAGACCCCGCCGTAGCTCTGCGCCAGGCGGCGCATCTCGTCGGCGTAGGTGGCCGGGTCGATGGAGGCGCGGTCGCGGCACCCTTCGACGACGAACGCGTAGATGGTGTTCTCGCTGGTGGGGCAGTAGCCGGCGATGTAGGCGGGGCCGCCGTAGGCGAGGTCGGTGCGCGTCACGCGCTCGGGCCGCGGGGCGGCGATGCGCCAGATGGCCATGCCGGTCGGCTCGGGTTTGTCCGTGATGCCGATCACGGCGCGGGTGGCGGAGTTGACTCCGTCGGCGCCGATCACCAGGTCGTAGCGGCCCTCGCTGCCGTCGCTGAAGCGCACCGACACGCCGTCGGCGTCCTGCTCCAGCGCTTCGGCGGTGGTGCCGAGGCGAACGTCGGCGCCGGAGGCGCGGACCGTGTCGATGAGGATCTGCTGCAACTGGGGGCGCTGCATGCCGAGGGTGGCGGGCAGGTCCTCGCCGCCGGTCTGGATGTCTTCGGCGACGAACAGGACGGTGCCGTCGGGGGTGGTCACGCCCAGCGAGCCGAAGGCGTATCCGGAGGCTTTCACCTGTTCCCACACGCCCAGTTCGCGCAGGACCCGCAGGGCGTTGCCCTGGAGGGTGATGCCGGAGCCGGTGGTGGCGTTCCAGTCCGGCTTGGCCTCGATCAGGTCGACGGCGATGCCGGCGCGGCGCAGCAGGATGGTGACGGCGTTGCCTGAGGCGCCCCCGCCGATGACCAGGACGGTGGGTGTGCCCCCGGCCGGAGGCTGGGAGAGAGTGCGGGTGTCAGCCATGTCGGGGATTCCTCCCGGGGTGGGGCCGCGCGACTTCGGGCGGCGGGGGCTGCGGCTCGCCCGCTGCGAGTGCGGGCCAGAGGTGGGGACGGATCACCCGGCGAAGCGGGTGAGCGGTGGGGGCCGGATGGTCCGCTGCTGTCCGGGAACGGCGCATCCGGCGGCAGTGCGGGCTACTTGACGGCGACCGGGTTGACCGGGGAGCCGACGGCTCCGGTGATGGGGAGGGGAGCGGCGGTGAGCCAGAACTCGTACACGCCGTCGTCGGCGCAGTCGGCGGCGAGTGCGTCGAGGTCCCACATCTCGCCGATCAGCAGGCCCATGTTGGGGATGACGACCTGGTGCAGCGGCTGGAAGGCGCCCTCGAACTCGTTGGGGCGGACCTCGAAACCCCAGGTGTCGGTGGCGATGGCGGCGATCTCGGTGCCGTGCAGCCAGCCGGCGGTGGTGAACGACAGGCCGGGCGCGGGGCCGCCCGCGTAGTCGCCCCAGCCGTCGCGGCGGGCGCGGGCGAGACGTCCGGTGCGGACGAGGACGATGTCACCGGTGCCGACGGTCACCCCATGGGCTTCAACCGTCTGCTCAAGGTGCTCCTCGGTGATGGCGAACCCGTCGGGCAGCTCTCCCCCGCCCGTGCCGACGACCAGGCCCACGTCGAGCAGCACGCCGCGTCCCGCGACGTACGGCGCCATGTGCTCGATGCCGGTGACAAGGTCTCCGTCGGAGGTGACCACCTGCTCGGCGGCCCGTCCGTTCCACGCCTTGCCGTGGTCGAAGATGTGCCCGAGGCCGTCCCACTGGGTGGAGCACTGCAACGGCATCGCGATCACGTCGTCCGCGCCGCCGAGGCCGTGCGGGAAACCCTGGTTGCCCAGCGCCGCGTCGGTCCCCGTGTCGAGCATGGTGTGCACCGGGTTGGTCCGCCGGCGCCAGCCCTTCTGCGGGCCGTTCATGTCGAACCGCTGGGCCAGCGAGAAGCTCACGCCGCGGCGCACGAGCGCCGCGCCCTCGCGCCGCTTGGCCTCGTCGAGGAAGTTCAGTGTGCCGAGCACATCGTCCTCACCCCAACGGCCCCAGTTGGAGTACGCCTTGGCGGCCTCGGCTATCGCGCCCTCCGGGTCGCGGCGGTCCAGGCTCATGCCGTTCCCTCCGCGACACAGCGGGTGCGCTGCACGCCCAGACCGGTGATGGAACCCTCCATGACGTCGCCGCCCTGCAGCAGGCGTCCCCAGTGGATGCCGTTGCCGGCCGGACTGCCGGTCAACACCAGGTCACCGGGCAGGAGTCGAGCCGTCTGCGAGGCGTACGACACCAACCGGGCGACTCCGAAGAGCATGTCCTTGGTGGACTCGTCCTGCATGGTCTCGCCGTTCAGCTTGAGCGTGACCCGCAGGTCACCGGTGTCCGCGATCGACTCCGCAGGTACGAGCCAGGGGCCGAGCGGGGTGAAGCCGGGGGCGTTCTTGCAGCGCAGCCAGTCGGTGCCGATGGCCTTCATGTCCCTGCGGAAAACGGTGGCGCGGTCGGTGAGGTCGTTGGCGATGGTGTACCCGGCGACGTACTCCAGGGCCTCCTCGACCGTCACCCGGTAGGCCGGCTTGGCGATGACGGCCGCCAACTCCAACTCCCAGTCCGGCTGTTCGGCCCAGGCGGGCAGGACGACATCGTCGTAGGGGCCCGTGATCGCGCTGGGCAGGCCGATGAACACGTAGGGCAGGTCCTCGGCGGCCCGGCGGTCCATGACCGCGGCGATCTCCGCTCGTGCCTCCTCGACGGTGCGAGGGTCGTCGGGGGAACGGTGGGCGACCTCCAGGTCGATCACGTGCTGCCGGTAGTTGGCGCCGGACTGAAAGATCTGCCGCGGCTCGACGGGGGCGTGCACGCGCAGGCCCTCCAGGGGCAGCCGGCCGAGGGCGTCGTCGTCCGCCAGGGTGCGCAGGACGGGGAGGGTCTCCTCCCACCGCTCCAGGACTGCGCGCAGATCCGACGGTGCCCAGTCCAGGGCGCTGCGCAGATCGAGTACCCGGTCATGGGCCAGGAGGCCGGGAAAGGACTCCCCGTCCTGAGCGGAGAACGTGCCGAGCGCGAACGGGCCGGCTGATTGCGCGAGCATTGCCATCGGATTTCCTCCTGCGGGGTTGGGGTCTACTGTGACCTCGATCGGCCAATCACGGAAATTAATTCTGTGGATGTGTCGAATCCACGTCATGGATGACTCTCGTTGCTAGGTGGCCTGCCGGTGAACCTGTCCCGACTCGACCTCAATCTGGTCCTCGCCCTTCGCGCGCTGCTGGAGGAGCGCAATGTCACCCGGGCCGGCGAGCGCATCGGCCTCAGCCAGCCGGCCATGAGCGCCGCGCTGTCCCGGCTGCGCCGCCATTTCGACGACGAATTGCTCGCCCGCACCGGCAACGCCTATGAGCTGACTCCGCTCGGCGCCGCCCTGCGCGACCGCAGCGCCACCGCGTGCGACCTGCTGGAGCGGGTCTTCTCCAGCCAGGCCGACTTCGACCCGGCGTCGGAGTCACGTGAGTTCACCCTGCTCGCCTCCGACTACGGGGCGGCCGTGTTCGGTGCCGCACTCGCCCGCACCCTGCACGAGGAGGCGCCCGGCATCCGGCTCACCTTCCAGCACCCGGCACCGTCCGTGGTGGAGAACACCGCAGCGGTGCTGAGCACCGTCGACGGACTGCTGATGCCGCACGGCGTCATCGACGGCTTGCCCGCCGTCGACCTCCACCAGGACCGCTGGCTGTTCCTGGTCGCCGACGATCACCCCGAGATCGGTGACGAACTCTCCCTGGACCAGCTGGGGCGTCTGCCGTGGGCCGTCTACCAGCGTCCCTACGACGCCCCGGCCGCCCGCCAGCTCAGCATGATAGGGATCAGCCCCCAGGTGGAAGTGTCCGTGCAGACCTTTCAGCTGCTGCCCCTCATGGTCGAGGGCACCCGCCGGATCGCGATGATCCAGGAGCGCCTGGCGCGCAAGGCGGTCCGATCGGCCGCGGTGCGCGTCCTGCCCTGCCCCTTCGAGGCGGTACCGGTGCGGGAGGCGATGTGGTGGCACCCGGTGCACGCTCAGGACGCGGGCCACATCTGGCTGCGGCAGAAGGCCGCGGAAGTGGGCGCGACACTGACGGGCAACGGCTACGGCAAGGGCAAGGACCCGGGGAAGGCCGTGCCCGGCGACCGGAGCGCGTGACTGCCGCCGGGTCGGCTCCGACCGGGCCCCGCGGCAGCTCGTGATCGACGCGCTCTCGGCGGCCTTCCCGCCCACCCTCAGGCCAACTGCTCCGGCAACGGCCGGGGATCGACGGCGTCCACCCGGCGGCGGGCCGCCCACAGCCCCGCCGCGACGAGAGCGGCGGCCAGCCCCAGCACGCCCACCGCACCGGCGAGAGTGCCGACCGCGGACTCCCCGGCGAGCAGCACCAGCGGGCAGATGAACTCACCGCCGAAGAAGGCCGCCGTCCACAACCCCGTCCCACGGCCGCGGTCCTCGAACGCCAGGCGGGACATGGCACTGGTGAGAAGGGCGGGCAGCAGCATGCCGGTGCCCACACAGTTGACGACCGCTCCGATGACCAGCAGCGGGGCATTGCCCGCGAGGAACATCACCCCGAAGCCGACCGCGCAGACCGCGAAGACGGCGGGCAGCATCGGGTCAGGAGACCGCTTCAGCCGGGCGAAGGTGACCGCTCCGCCCACGGTCGCGGCACTGGCGATCGCAGTGGCCAGTCCGATCACGCCGGTGTTCTCCACCCCGAGGTCGTCGAGCAGGTACGACATCTCCACCGGGACGGTGTAGAAGACCATCGCCCCGAAGAAGGTGAGGGCACAGATGCCGCCCAACTGCCGCCAGGGGAACGAGCGGCGGGCCTCCGTCCCGGCCCCGGTCTCCTCGCCGTCCGCACGGGCCGACGGGCTGGGCAGGGCGATCGCCATCAGCGGGGCGAGCACCAGGCTCACGGCGTAGACCCAGAAGGGCACGCGCCAGCCCGCCGATCCGGCGGCGCCGCCGAGCACGAAGAAGACGGTGGCCGACGCGGAGGCGCACATGGTCTGCAGGGCGAGGTACTTCACCCGCCGGTGACCGCTGTAGTAGTCGCCGATGAGAGTCGTGCAGCAGGTCATGATCGCGGCCTCGGCGACTCCGACCAGGGCGCGGCTGGCGATGATGCCGCCCAGCGACTCCAGCCACAGCGGTGCCGTGCCGAACAGCGCGTACAGGACGGTCGCCATGACCAGCAGGCGCTTGCGGCCCACCCGATCCACGATCACCCCGGCGAACGGCGCCAGCAGCGCCAGCGCCAGCGCCGGGACGGTCAGCGCGAGGGGCACCAGCGCCTTGGCCCCCGGGACCGACGCGAAGTGGTCCTGCATCTTCGGCAGTACCGGGGCGATCAGCACCGCCCCCAGGATCGGCAGACAGCTGCCCGCCATCAGAAGGGTCACCCGCAGCAGATGGGCCGGACCCGAGACGGCGACGGCTGACGCAGGGGTGGCATCGACCGCCGTGCGAGGCGGCGGGGGCACGGAACCGGGCATGGCGACTCCAGGGGACGGTAGAGGGAGTGGGCATGCCTCACGGGCGCCGACCGCGCACGGCATGCTGGGGACGCTCGCACGCCGGCGGCATCCGGACAGCGGCGTGCGGTAGCGACGACTATGGGGGCGCCGACGCGCCGGTGCCATCCCCCGCGCGATCCGAATCCCGTATCCGGGTCATCCACGCTGTGGATGGGACGGGCAACCGTCACACAGACGGAAGACGTGCACGACCGTCCCTGCGCGCGAACAGCGGTGCCCCGGAGCCCGGTCGTCCCTGGCTCCGGGACACCGCCGACCGGCGGCAGCCGGCACGTCGCGCACGCCGGGCTGCGTCAGCGGACAGGCAGCGGCAGGACGCGCCGGCAGGCGGCGACGGCCACGACCGCGACCACCACATGCATCACCATCAGCGCGGCGACGGCCGACGGCGCACTGCCGGGCGTACCGCCACCGAGCAGGGACAGGTCGGGCCCGAAGGACACGACCACGAGCGCGGGCACCAGCCACCGCAGCAGCCCCGCCGGGTTCTTGGCGACACGACGGACGACCGCCCAGCCCATGGCGCCGAGGACGACGCCGAACACCGTCAGCGGCCCGTACGCGGAGAGGTGCAGCGGAGCGAATTCGCCCGACGCCCCCGCCGCGCGGGCGAGCAACGCGACCACCACGTTTCCGAGGACGGCCACGACAGCCGCCGCGAGAAGCCCCGCGACCACCATCAGGCCGCGGGAGCGCGGCGCGGGTGGCGCGGACGACACGGCTTCGGGAACGGAACCCGACATGGGGACCTCCTGTGGAGAGCTCAAGAACGACAGGTGCAGCACCGGAAGGGCGGACGTTTGATTCCTCAAACATGCGGCAGGCTACTCCGAAGTGTTTGATCAGGCAAACACTTCGGGTTAAGGTGGCCACCATGACATCCCCCCGGTGGCTCACTCCCGAAGAGCTGCGAGCCTGGATCAACTACCTCGACTGCTCGACGCTGCTGAACGACTACCTCGATCAGCAGTTGCGGCGCGACGCGGCCATGACACACGCGGACTACAGCCTCCTGGCCCGCCTGTCCGTGGCACCCGGCCACGCCCTGGGGATGTCCTTGCTCGCCGAGCAGTTGAAGTTCACCCGCAGCCGCCTCACGCGCGCGGTGATCCGCCTGGAGGAGTCGGGCTACGTGCGGCGCCGGGAGGACCCGGCCGACGGACGCGGACAGCTGGCCGAACTCACCGATGCCGGAATGGAGTTGATGACCAAGGCCGCCCCCGGCCATGTTGCTGCCGTACGCCGCGTGGTGTTCGACGCCCTCAGTCCCGAACAGGTGGAGCAACTCGCCGCCATCACCGCCACCGTGGTCGCCTCCCTCAAGCAGGCCGGCGAGGAGGACGCCTACCCGGCGGCCCTGCCGTGGCATCGCCGCTGACTCCGAGAACCTCTAAGTCCGACAACCATCCCAGGCGGCCACGAGGCCACCTGCCCATGCCCGTTCGGGAGGACGCCATGCGCGTCGCGATCACCGGGTCCACCGGACTCATCGGATCCGCCCTCACCCACTCGCTCCTCACCGACGGCCACCAGGTCGTCCGCCTCGTCCGCGACCGGTCGGCGAGCCCTGCGGGAGACGGAACCGAGGCGGCGCACTGGGATCCGGTCGGAGGCCACATCCAGCCCGGTGCGCTGGACACTGTGGACGCCGTCGTGCACCTGGCCGGCGCCGGGGTCGGAGACAAGCGCTGGAGCGCCGCGTACAAGGAGGAGATCCGCCGCAGCCGCGTACGGGGAACCCGGACCATCGCGCGGGCGTGCGCCGCATCGTCCACACCGCCCCGCGTCCTTGTCTCCGCGTCCGCGACTGGTTACTACGGCGACACCGGTGACCGGACCATCGAGGAGAGCGCGCCACCCGGGGACGACTTCCTGGCTGCCGTCTGCGTCGACTGGGAGGACGCCGCAGACGCTGCCCGAGAGGCGGGCATCCGGGTGGTGCACCCCCGCACCGGCCTGGTGGTCTCCGCCGCAGGCGGCGCCTTCGGCAGGCTCTTCCCGCTCTTCCGCTTCGGCCTGGGCGGCCGGCTCGGCTCCGGCGACCAGTACTGGCCGTTCGTCTCGTTGACCGACCACATCAGGGCACTGCGCTTCGCGATCGACGACGACACGCTCACAGGCCCCGTCAACTTCACAGCCCCCGAACCACTGACGAACCGCGAGATCACGCGAGCGATGGGCCGCGCCCTTCATCGCCCGACGATCGCCTCCGTCCCTGCCTTCGCCCTCAGAGCGGCGCTCGGCGAGTTCACGACGGGCATCACAGGCAGTTGCCGCGCCGTGCCTGCGGCCCTGAACAAGGCGGGCTTCACCTTCGGCCACCCCACGATCGACGAGGCACTCCGCTCCGCTCTCCACACGAGCTGACAGGCAGGGACACCCGTGCCCTGTCGTCTTGGGTTGGGCGGCCCCGTTCACCGGGCTGAGCCTGCGCCGTTCGGCAAGGTGATCCCCGCGTTGCGGTGCGAGGGGCGGATCCGGTGAGCAAGGGCCGGCCGCGGAGCCCGCCGTCGTAGCCCGCGAGGGGCCTCGGTGAAGCGGGCACCAGCGGCAGTGAGGGGTCCGCGTCTTCGGCGGCGTGGTCAGGTGGCTCTGGTCACAGCTCCTGACTCACGACGGCTCCTTCGACGGGAGGGCGGTGGGGGTCGGGGTGTCCGGGGCCAGTACTCCCTCGGCTCGCAACTCGTCCCACACCGTGGCGGGGACCGTGCGCCGCAGCTGGTCCACGGTGTCGCGGACCTCCTCGGCGGAGCGTGCCCCGGTCAGGACGCTCGCCACCGCCCGGTGGCCGAACGGGAAGTGCAGGGCCGCGGCGCGCAGCGGCACACCGTGGTGTCCGGCGATCTTCTTCAGCCGCAGGGCGCGGTCCAGGACGGACCGCGGGGCGGGCGCGTAGTCGTACGTCGCCCCGGGCCTGGGGTCGGTCAGCAGCCCGGAGTTGAACACCCCGCCGATGATCACGCTCCGGCCCCGGGCGGCGGCCTCGGGAAGCAGTTCGTCGAGGCCCTCCTGTTCGAGGAGGGTGTAGCGGCCGGCCAGCAGCACCACGTCGATGTCGGTCTCGCGCAGGAAGCGGGCAGGCAGTGCGCACTGGTTCGTTCCGATGCCGATGGCACCCACGACGCCTTCGGCGCGCAGCCGCTCCAGCGCCGGATACGCCTCGGTGAGGGCTTGGCGGGCGTGGTCGTCGGGGTCGTGCAGCAGCACGATGTCGACGCGGTCAAGGGCGAGGCGGTTCAGGCTCGCCTCCAGGGAGCGCAGCACTCCTTCGGCGCTGAAGTCCCAGACCCGGCGTTGGGTGTCGCTGACTGCGAAGCCGTGCGCGAGGTCGTCCCCCCGGCCGCCCTGCGGGTTCGGTTCCAGGAGCCGCCCGACCTTGGTGGACACGGTGTACGCGTCCCGGGGGCGGTCGCACAGTGCGGTGCCCAGGCGGCGCTCGGAGAGGCCGAGACCGTAGTGGGGGGCCGTGTCGAAGGTGCGGATCCCGGCGTCCCAGGCGGCGTCCACGGCGGCGAAGGCCGATTCGGCGGAGACCGGGCGGAAGAGGTTGCCGATGCCCGCGGCCCCGAACGACAGCTCGGTGACCCGGACATCGGTGCCTCCCAGTGTGGCCGTCCTCATGAACCGGCCGCCGGGCGGAGCCTGAGGCCCTGCATTCCGCCGTCGACGGCGAGGGCGGTGCCGGTGACGGAGGCGGCGGCCGGAGACGCCAGGTAGACGATGGCGGCGGCGATCTCGTCGGCGGTGACCAGGCGGCCCATGGGCTGGCGGGCGTTGAGGGCGGCGCGCTCCGCTTCGGGGTCGTCGGCGGCGTCGAGGAGGCGGCCGACCCAGGGGGTGTCGGCGGTGCCCGGGTTGACGCAGTTGACGCGGATGCCCTCGCGGACGTGGTCGGCGGCCATGGCCAGGGTGAGTGAGAGGACGGCGCCCTTGCTGGCGGAGTACAGGGCGCGCTGGGGCAGGCCGGCGGTGGCGGCGACGGAGCAGGTGTTGACGATGCTCGCGTGGGAGGAGGCACGCAGGTGGGGCAGGGCCGCGCGGGTCGTGCGGACCATGCCGAGGACGTTGACGTCCAGGACGCGGTGCCACTGTTCGTCGGAGTTGTCCTCGACGGTGCCGAGAGCTCCGACGCCGGCGTTGTTGACGACGATGTCCAGCCCGCCGAGCCGCTCGGCCGCTTGCTCCACGGCACCGCGGACCGAGGTGTCGTCGCCGACGTCGGCCCTGAAGGCACGCAGCGGCTCGGGCACCCCGGTCGGTTCGAGGTCGAGCACGGCCACCGCCGCGCCCCGCTCCGCCAGGGCTCGGGCGGTGGCCAGCCCGATGCCGGACGCGCCCCCGGTGACGAGGGCCCTGAGACCTGACAGACCGGTCATGAGGCACCTTCCCGCTGCGTGCGGTCTGCGGTCCAGAAGGCTCCGTCGGGGAAGTCGTACGCGGCGATGGACTCCTCGCGCATGGTCGCGGAGAAACCCGGGGTCAGGGGGGCGGCGTAGTGGCCCTCGCGCATCACCACGGGGGCGGTGAAGTGCTCGTGGAGGTGGTCGACGTACTCGATGACCCGGTTCTCGGTGGTGCCGGAGAGCGTGAGGTAGTCGAACATGGACAGGTGCTGGACGAGTTCGCACAGGCCCACGCCGCCGGCGTGCGGGCAGACCGGGATGCCGAACTTGGCGGCGAGCAGCAGGATCGCCAGGTTCTCGTTGACGCCGCCGACGCGGGAGGCGTCGATCTGGAGGACGTCGATGGCCTCGGCCTGGAGGAGCTGTTTGAAGACGATGCGGTTCTGGACGTGTTCGCCGGTGGCGACCTTCACCGGGGCGACGCCACGGCGCACGGCGGCGTGGCCGAGGATGTCGTCGGGGCTGGTCGGCTCCTCGATCCAGTAGGGGTCGAAGTCGGCGAGGGCACGGGTCCATTCGATCGCCTCGCCGACGTTCCAGCGCTGGTTGGCGTCGATGGCGATGCGGATGCCGTCGCCGACGGCGGCGCGGGCGGTGCGCATCCGGCGGACGTCGTCGGCGAGGTCGGCGCCGACCTTCAGCTTGATCTGGGTGAAGCCGTCGGCGACGGCCTGCTTGGCCAGCCGGGTGAGCTTCTCGTCGGGGTAGCCGAGCCAGCCGGGTGAGGTGGTGTAGCCGGGGTAGCCACGCTCCAGCAGCACGGCCTCGCGCTCCGCGAGCCCGGCGCGGCCCTCGCGCAGCAGCCGGAGGGCTTCCCCGGGGGTGAGGACGTCGGCGATGTAGCGGAAGTCGACCTGGGAGACCAGCCACTCCGGCTCCGCGTGGGCCAGCAGCCGCCACAACGGCTGCCCGGCGCGCTTGGCCGCCAGGTCCCAGACGGCGTTGACGACGGCGCCGATCGCCATGTGCATCACGCCCTTCTCGGGGCCGAGCCAGCGCAGCTGGCTGTCGCCGATCAGGTCGCGGTTGACGGAGCCGGGGTCCGCGCACAGCTCCTCGACCGAGCGACCGACGAGGTGGGGCCGCAGAGCGCCGATGGCAGCGACCTGGACGTCGTTGCCGCGGCCGATGGTGAAGGTGAAGCCGTGGCCTTCCAGACCGTCGCAGGCGTCCGTGCGCAGCACGACGTAGGCGGCGGAGTAGTCGGGGTCCGGGTTCATGGCGTCCGACCCGTCCAGCTCCCGTGAGGTGGGGAACCGGACGTCGTAGGTGTCGACCGCGGTGATCCGGGCGTGGGTTGCAGTCAAGGGGGTGCCTTTCACGCTTGGCCGAAGGTCTGGCGCTGGCTCCCGAGCCCGTCGATCTCCAACTCGACGGTGTCACCCGGGCGGAGATAGGGGGTGCCGGGCAGGCCGAGGGCGACGCCGGCGGGCGTACCGGTGTTGATCACATCGCCGGGCTGAAGGACCATGTACCGGCTGAGGTAGGCGACGATCTCGTGGACCGGGAAGATCATGTCGCGGGTGTGCCCGTGCTGGCGCTCGACGCCGTTGACGGTCAGTCGCAGCCCGAGTTCCTGCGGGTCGCCGACCTCGTCGGCGGTGACCAGCCACGGCCCCATCGGGTTGAAGGTCTCGCAGGACTTGCCGAGGTCCCACTGCGAGGAGTACTCCAGCTGGAACTCGCGCTCGGAGACGTCATGGCTGACCACGTATCCGGCGATCACCTCGGCCGCCTCCTCGGGGCCCTCCAGGTAACGGGCCCGCCGGCCGATGACGACCCCCAGCTCGACCTCCCAGTCGGTCTTGACCGAGCCGCGCGGGATCAGCACCTCGTCGTACGGGCCCACGACCGTGCTCGGATCCTTCATGAAGACCACGGGGCGGGGCGGGATCGCGGCGCCGGTCTCGGCGGCGTGGTCGCGGTAGTTGAGTCCGACGCAGATCACCTTGCCGGGGCGGGCGAGCGGGGCGCCGATCCGCAGCCCGTGGGGGGCGAGTTCAGGCAGCCGTCCCGCCTCGACCGCCGCACGGGCCCGGTCGAGACCGTCCGAGGCGAGGAACGCGCCATCGACGTCGGAGGCCACGGACGACAGATCCAGCAGCCTGCCATCGTCCGTACGGACAGCAGGCCGCTCTTCGCCGGGGAGGCCGACTCGCAGCAGTTTCACTGGTACTTCCCTTGCCATAGGCGAGTTCACGGAGGGGGTGACAGTCGGTCGTACGGGCCGCTGCCGCCGACTGCCGCCCGAGCAGGCCGTGCGGAGAGTTTCAACACGAGCCCCTGAATCATCCGATGTATGGCAGCAGCGAGACTGTAAGCGCACGGAATCGCGAAGGGCAACCAATTCCTCGGATGTATTTTCCCTGCCATCGGCCTTCCTCCCGCGCGAAGTGGCTTCATGTGGCACTACCCTCGGCCGTCGGGGTGGCGTGCGTGGTTTTCCTCCGATGAATCAGGGGGTGGTCGCATCGGCGGACCCCGCTGCTGGAAACCTGGGCCGCAGGCACTCAGGGACGGCCGGAGCGGTGTGGCGGCGGCCGGGCACACCACTTCCCGCGAGGCGCCGACTCGGCGACGCGATGGTCCGTTGCCGAATCGTGAGTCTCGGTCCTGCTCTCCCACCTGATCGAGCAACTGGACGAAACCCCAGTTCACAAGGGAACGCACCGAACCGACGACGTCTTCAGGCCTGGCTGCCGGGTCCCCTTTCCGTCCTGCGGCGCCAATCTGCGGCAACGACCTCTTGTCAACGTCGGCAACGCCGTCGTAACGTCCTCGACGTCCGAGATACATCGGAGGAATATCCCCGGCGTTGGCCCTGTGTCGTTCAGGTCGGCCAGGACCGCCGCCGGGCCTCCGTCTCGGACGTGTCTGCCCCTCGACTCCCCTCCTCTTCGGGCGCGGTCCCGCACTGCCTGTGCCGGGTCGCCTGTGCCCGGCCCGCGGTCTCGCCCCCCTTCGGCAGGCGAGTACGCCTCCCTCTCATCGCTGCCTCGCGGTCCTCCGCCCCGTCAAAGGAGACAACACGGCCATGAAGCTCGCTCGCACCCGCTCCACCGCCACAGCGGCCTGCGTACTCGCCGCCCTCACCCTCCTCACCGCGTGCAACCGCGACAGCTCCTCCGGGTCCGCCGCCTCGGCCGGTGACAAGCCCGCCATCGGGATCGACCTGCCCCGCTCCGACTCCGACTTCTGGAACTCCTACGCCGAGTACCTGAAGAAGGACATCAAGTCCGAGGACATCAACGCCCTGCCGCTCAGCAACTCGCAGAACGACGTCACCAAGCTGGTCGCCAATGTGCAGGTGTTCCAGAACACGGGCGCCAAGGCCGTCGTGATGGCCCCCCAGGACACGGGGGCCATCGCCTCCACCCTCGACACCCTCGCGTCGAAGAAGATCCCGGTGGTCAGCGTCGACACCAGACCCGACAAGGGCGACGTCTACATGGTGGTGCGCGCCGACAACCGGGCGTACGGCACCAAGGCGTGCGAGTTCCTCGGCGAGCAGCTGGGCGGCAAGGGCAAGGTCGCCGAGTTGCAGGGCGCGCTGGACTCGATCAACGGCCGGGACCGCTCCGAGGCGTTCGCACAGTGCATGAAGACCAAGTTCCCGAAGATCAAGGTCTTCGAGCTGCCCACCGACTGGAAGGGCGACGTCGCCTCCGCCAAGCTGCAGAGCCTGCTCGCCCAGCACCCCGACCTGGGCGGCATCTACATGCAGGCCGGCGGCGTCTTCCTGCAGCCCACCCTGGCCCTGCTGGAGCAGAAGGGTCTGCTGAAGCCGGCCGGCGAGAAGGGTCACATCTCGATCGTCTCCAACGACGGCATTCCGCAGGAGTTCGAGGCGATCCGCAAGGGCCAGATCGACGCGACCGTCTCCCAGCCCGCCGACCTGTACGCCAAGTACGCGCTGTACTACGCCGAGGCGGCGGCCGAGGGCAAGACGTTCAAGCCCGGCCCGACCGATCACGATTCCACGATCATCGAGATCCCGGGCGGCCTGGAGGACCAGCTCCCCGCGCCCCTGGTGACCAAGGACAACGTGGACGACAAGACCCTGTGGGGCAACACCGTCGGCTGACGACCGGCAGCCGCCGACCACGGCCGGGGGACCTCGTCTCCCCTCCCCCGGCCGTGGCCCCCGACCCGGGTTCCGGGTCGGTTCCTTCCTCCGCGGTCCCCGATCCCCTGTCCCCACCATCCGTACCGAAGGACGGTATCCACCATGGCGGACACCGCCATCACCGCGGCGAGCGGCCCTGGAACCAGGGCCCCGGTTGCCGAGGCGACCGGCGTCAGCAAGCGGTTCGGCGCCACCGTCGCGCTGCGCGACGCCCGCATCAGCATCGCCGAGGGCGAAGCGCACGCCCTGGTGGGGCGCAACGGCGCCGGCAAGTCGACGCTCGTGTCGATCCTCACCGGTCTCCAGCAGCCCGACACGGGTTCACTGCGCTTTTCCGGCGGGCCTGCGCCCGCCTTCGGCGACATCGACGTCTGGCGCTCGAAGGTCGCCTGCGTCTATCAGCGGTCCACCGTCATCGGTGACCTGACCGTCGCCGAGAACCTCTTCCTGAACCGGCAGAGCGACGGCCCGCTGCGCCCCATCCGCTGGAAGCAGCTCCGGCAGCGTGCGGAGGAACTTCTCGGCGAGTACGGCGTGGCCGTCGACGCCGCAGCGCGGGCCAGGGACCTGACCGTCGAACAGAGGCAGTTCGTGGAGATCGCCCGCGCGCTGTCCTTCGGCGCCCGTTTCATCATCCTGGACGAGCCCACCGCGAAGCTCGACGCCCGCGGCATCGGCCGCCTCTTCGACAAGCTGCGCGACCTCCAGGAGCAGGGCGTCGCCTTCCTCTTCATCTCGCACCACCTGCAAGAGGTGTACGACCTCTGCACCACCGTCACGGTCTACCGCGACGCCGCCCACATCCTCACCGCACCCGTCGCCGAACTCGGTCATCGCTCCCTCGTGGAGGCCATGACCGGCGAGGCCGCCTCCGCGGCCGCCGGCCCCGCGAGCGCGCCCATGACCGCACCGGCCGTCGGGGCGGAGCTGCTGCGCATCGAGGACCTGACCGTGCCCGGCGCCTGCGAGGACCTCTCCCTCTCGGTGCGCGCCGGCGAGGTGATCGGACTCGCCGGCGCGACGGCCAGCGGCAACGTCCAGGTGGGCGAGACAGTAGCCGGACTGCACCGCGCCGGCGCCGGCCGGATCACGGTCGGCGGCAGAGTCGTGCGCACCGGCAGTGTGCCGTCCGCCCTGGCCGCCGGAGTGGGTTTCGTCCCCGAGGACCGCCATCTGCAAGGGCTGGTCAGCCACCGCAGCGTGGCGGAGAACGCGACGCTCACCGTCACCGACCAGCTCGGCCCGTACGGCACCGTCCTGCCCGCCCGCACCAGGACCTTCGCCCAGCGCATGATCCAGGACCTCGACATCAAGACCCCGGCGGCCGCCACCCCGGTCTCCGCGCTCTCCGGCGGCAACCAGCAGAAGGTCGTCGTCGCCCGCGCCCTGGCCACCGATCCGCACGTGCTGGTGGCCATCCGCCCCACCAACGGCGTCGACGTCAAGTCCAAGGAATTCCTGCTCGGCAGGATCCGGCGGGCAGCCGACGAGGGCAAGGCCGCCCTGATCGTCTCCGACGAACTGGACGACCTCCGGGCGTGCGACCGGCTCGTGGTCATGTTCCACGGACGGGTGGTCGCCGAGTTCGACCGTGGTTGGAAGGACGAGCACGTCGTCGCCGCCATCGAGGGCGTCGCCGACACCACCCCATCCGCCGCGTCCGCGGCGTCCGGCACCCACCAGCACGGAAGGTAGACATGTCCGCCACCACAGATGTCACGGAGCCCGCACCGGGCACGACGGCGCCGGCCGCGGTGGACACCGCCCGGCGCCGGCTCGACCTCGGCCGCTTCCGTGAGCTGTCCCTGGTCCCCGCCATCCTCGTCCTCGGCCTGATCGGGTTCATCGTCTCGCCGGCCTTCCTGACCGCCGACAACCTCATCGGCGTGGCCCAGCAGTCCACCGAACTGAGCCTGCTCGTCCTCGCCACCGCGCTCATCCTCATCTGCGGGCGCATGGACCTGTCCCTGGAGTCGACCATCGGCGTGGCCCCGGTCATCGCCGTGTGGCTCGTCCTGCCGACGACCGGTGGGCGGTTCACCGGGCTCGGGCTCTTCCCCGAGTGGACGGCCCTACCGCTGTGCCTCCTGGTGGGCGTGGCCATCGGCGTTCTGAACGGCTTCCTCATCCTCAAGCTGCGCCTCAACGGTTTCATCGTCACCCTCGGTGGACTGACCATGCTCCGCGGTCTCCAGGTCGCCCTCTCGGAGGGCCAGTCCATCGTGGAGCTGCCGTCCTCCTTCACCTACCTGGGCAAGGCGTCCTGGCTCGGCGTACCGGCCGCCATCTGGATCTGCGCGGTGCTGTTCGCCGCGGGGGGCAGCGCGCTGGCCTGGCTGCGGCACGGACGGGCGCTGTACGCCATCGGCGGCAACGCGGAGGCGGCACGCACCGCCGGTGTCCGCGTCGACCGGATCGTGTGGGCCGTCCTCATCCTCGGCAGCCTGCTGGCCGCGTTCGCCGGCATCCTCTACAGCGGCCACTACGGCTCGATCTCCGCCACCCAGGGCAGCGGCTGGATCTTCCAGGTCTTCGCCGCCACCGTCATCGGCGGGGTCAGCCTCAACGGCGGCCGGGGCTCCGTCTTCGGCGCCCTCACGGGCGTCCTGACACTCCAGCTCGTCGTCAACGTCATGACCCTGGCGGGCGTACCGGCGCTGTGGAACCAGTTCCTGAACGGCGCCATCATCATCGTCGCCCTGATCATCTCCCGCTTCGCCTCCGGCGAGAAGCAGGAGTAGCGGTCGCCCGCGCGGCTCCACCCCGGCCCGGGCGCCGAGAGGCGGAGCCGCCCTCGTACATCCCTGTACAGGAAGGCACGCCCGTGGCACTCACCGACGAGGCGATGGACAAGATCAAGGCGATGATCGTCGCCGGCGAACTGGTGCCCGGCTCCCGCCTGCCCAAGGAGGAGATCCTCGCCGCGCAGCTGGGCCTGTCCCGCAACTCGCTGCGCGAGGCGGTCCGCGCGCTGACCGCGATGCGCATCCTCATGGTGCGGCAGGGGGACGGCACCTACGTCTCCAGTCTGGAGCCCCATCTCCTCCTTGAGTCGCTCTCCTTCGCCTCGGACGTCTCCCAGGGGCGGACCGCCCTGCAACTGCTCCAGGTGCGCAGGCTCCTGGAACCGCAGGCGACCGGGCTGGCCGCCGCCTTGCTGACACCCGAGGACCTGCGGGAACTCGGCGACATCCTGGAGCGGTCGAAGTCGGCCGCCACGGTCGAGGAGTTCATCGCGCACGACATCGCCTTCCACGCGAGAATCGTCGAAGCCGTCGGCAATCCGGTGCTGTCCATGCTGCTGCGCGTGCTGTCCACCCGCACCCAGCGAGTACGCATCGTCCGGGGCAGCCAGGGCCGGCGCACCGTGGACAACGCGCGTCGGGAACACGACCAGATCCTCGATGCGCTGCGGGCACGCGACGCCCTGCTGGCCGCCTCGGCCGCGACGGTGCACATCACCGCCGTCGAGCAGTGGCTCGCGGCCAGCCTGAGCGAGACGCACGAGGAGTCTCCCGGCGACTGACCGCTCCCGCCCCCCGTTCTCCCGCCGCCGCCCGACGCCCCTTCCCCTGCCGGTCGGGCGGCGGCGGGTCAGTCATGCCCGGACCCGGGCGGCAGAACGGGAGTGCCTCGGCGCAAGGCGCGACGGCCAGGTGTCCCGCCGTGACATGGGGACGCGGACCGGGACTTCGCCGAGTGCCGTGGCGGCGTGGTTCAGTCTGCCGGCCGGGGACACCTGCCTGTTCCAGAGCCGCCGTCAGGACGGCATGCGTCCGCCCCCGAGCGGATACCCGGGGGGCGGACGGGCGAAGAGGTGGTCAGCTGACGCGGTTCACGGCCCACCTCTGCGTCGCCCCGGTGCCCGGAGTCCACTGGACGACCGGATTCCCCTCGTTGGTGGTGTTGGCGTTGTCCAGTGCCAGCCCGCTGTGCCGGTTGACGAGCCGGAACTCACCGTTGCCCAGTGCGGTGACGGCCCACTGCTGCCGGTGACCGCCACTGTCGGTGCGCTGTACGACCGTCGTTCCCGGGGCGGTGCTGTTGTTGTCGTCGAGTGCCTTTCCGCTGTGGACGCTGACCAGCTTGTAGTAGCCGTGCTCCATGTTCGTCACCGTCCACCGCTGTGTGGTGCCGGTGTTCTGGGTCCACTGGACGACCTGGTTGCCCTCGGCGGTGGTGTTGGAGTTGTCGAGCGCCTTGCCGCTGTGGGCGCTGATCAGGCGGTAGACGCCGTTCGCGAGGACGGCCGGCATGCCGGTGACCTCGACGCAGACCACCGAGTCGCTGGCGTTGGGCGCGGTGGTCGGCACACTGACGTTGATGGTGCCGCCGCTGACGGTGTAGGAGAGCGACGCCGAGGGGTTGTTCAGCAGGTAGACACGGTTGATGGTGTTGTGAACGGCCGGGATCTGGAGCGTGCCGCCCGTGGGCCAGTTGAAGACGTGGGCGAAGAGCTTGCCGTTCTTCTTGGTGATTCTGCCCCAGGACGGTTCGGTGGCGAAGGGGCTGCCACTGGTGCCGTGGATGCTGTCGGCGTGGACGCTCATCCAGGACGCCATGCCGTTGAGGACGTTCACGGACTCCGGGGTCACGCTGCCGTCGCCCTTGGGGCCGATGTTGAGCAGGTAGTTTCCGTCACGGGAGACGATCGTGACCAACTCCTGGATGTGGGTCGTGACCGAGCGGTAGTGCACCCTCTCGTCGTTGTAGCCCCATGCCCAGTTCATGGTGGCGCAGGCTTCCCAAGCCCGTTCCATCGGCGTCTCGGGGATGCCGAACTCCGCCACCGCGTAGTCGCCGAGACCGAGGTCCCGCCTGATGCGTTCGTTGATGACGAGGCCGGGCTTGCGGGCGATCAGCCAGTTGTACAGATCCTGGCCGTCGGACGGGGACCACCAGTCGCACCAGTCGCCGTCGAACCACAGGAGGGACGGGTCGTAGCGGTCCAGCAGTTCCTGCAGATGGCCCTTCATGTCGTTGATGTAGCCGGTGCGGGCCGTCGCGGAGGCCATGGACGTGGACCAGTTGCTGGGGGTGCACGTCTGGGAGGGGTGGTTCCAGTCCATGATCGAGTAGTAGAGCCCGAACTTGATGCCCCGGTTCAGGCACTCGGTCCGCAGAGCTGCCAGCAGATCGGGCTGGAAGTTGTTGTAGTCGCGCAGGTTGTACTGCTTGGTGCCGGTGACGTCCTTGAAGCCGGCAACGTTGGAGTCCCACATCGCGTAGCCCTCGTGGTGCTTGGCGGTGATCACGAGGTACTTCATGCCGGCGTTCTCGGCCAGCTCGGCGATCTGGGCGGCGTTGAAGTTGGCCGGGTTGAAGGGCGTGGTCACCTGGTTCTGCCAGTCGGTCTTGCTCCACCCCTTGTCGCTGAAGGCCCACTCGCCGTCGCCGAGGTAGGAGTAGGACCCGAAGTGGATGAACATTCCGAACCTGGCCTGGTACCACCAGTCCAGCTTCGAGGGGAGCGAGTACGCCGAGGCGGTGGAGGGCCACAGGGCCTGCGGCAGCCCGAAGGCGACAGCTCCTCCGGCGAGGGTGGCGGCCTTGAGAAGCGAACGTCTGCTGAGCGGCGGGGTGGACATGAAGCGGCTCCTTGAGGTGTCGACAGGGCACCGGGGGAAGGCGAACGTGGCAGATGCCCGGAGGACTTCGTGGGGCAACGGCTCGGCCGCTGCGGGGGCGGGGGCTGAAGAGGTTGGACGGACTCGACTGCCGGGCCCGAGGAGCGGAGCACAGTCGCCGTGCTGCCGACACCCCCGACTGACATCGGATGTATTAATAGGCCTGGAGCCGCAGCGTGTCCAGAGTTACGGGCAAATTACCAAGTGAAGGCGGCTTCATCCGCACGTCCCTCAACCGGATAGCATGCAAAGCATCCGATGTAAGGGGCGTCATCGACCGCATGCGACATGCGTCGACCGATGGGTTGCTCGGGACCCCCGGGATCGCCCAGGTGTCGCCCAGGTCATGGTTCATGCGTTCAGCGAGAAATCGTCGGCAACCTTTTCGCTTCCCGCGGTCACCGAGCAGTGGACACCAGCTCGATCTTCCGGAACGGACAGGCGATGAACACACCAAGGCAGGCCGCGCGGCAGCGCAGACGCAGACGCACGCTCTTCATGGGCGCCACGGTGGCGTTGACCGCCGTGAGCGTTCTCGCCTACCTGCTCATGGGATCGTCACCCGACCACACCGCGGATGCAGGACCTGCCGCGGCCTCCCCCCGCGCCACCGCACAGAAGAAGGCGGCCACCGCCACCGAGTCGGGTGTTCCGAGCCCCACGGCGAGCCCGAGCGGCTCCCCCAGCCCGAAGGCCTCCCCGGCCACCACGACAGCCAAGCCCTCACCCAAGGACACCCCGCGGCCCCCGCGGGAGACATCCACCACGCCTCCGTCAGCAGGACGGATCAAACCCGGCACGACCTACCAGGGCGTCGCCACCGCCTACAAGGCCGGAGTCGGGGACGGCGCCTGTCTCTTCGGTCCGAGCCCCGACCTCATGGTCGCGGCCATGAACACCACCGACTACGAGACGTCCAAGGCATGCGGCGCGTATGTTCTCGTCCGCGCCGCCAACGGCAGGTCCGTCACGGTGCGGATCACCAACGAATGCCCCCTGCCCTGCGCACCCGGACAGATCGACCTCAGCGAACAGGCCTTCGCGAAACTCGCCGACCTCAAGCTCGGCCGGCTCCCCATCACCTGGAGCCTGGTCAGCCCGAGCACGGTCGGCACGATCTCCATCAGGTACAAGACCGGGTCCAGCCGGCACTGGTGTGCCATCCAGGCGATCGACCACAGAAATCCGGTCAGAGGGCTGGAGGTCCGCGGCGCAGGCGGCTGGCGGCAACTGCCCCGCACCGCCTACAACTACTTCGTCTCCGCCGACGGCAGCGGGTGCGGCGGAGCGATCAGAATCACCGACATCTACGGCGAACAGCTCACCGTCTCGGGACTCACGGTGCGGCCGAACGTCGTCCAGCCCACCCAGGTCCAGTTCGCCCGGCACTGAACCGACCGCCCACCAGGACACGAGAACACAGCGGCGGATTTCACAGTCTTGTTCAGCCCTGAGCAGGCGGGCCTCCGCCTCGTGGGAGGTCCCGATCCGGCGCAGGGCGTTGGGTCCACAAGCCGAGAAGTGTCGCCGCGGAGCGGACCAGTGGGCGGTTGCTCTGACCGAGGTGCTCGGCCGCATGCAGGAGGTCCGCCAGGACGGCCCGGTCGCGTTGGCGGACGGTGAGCGCGAGCAGCGGGTCCAGGTGGGCGCTCCATGCTGCACGCGCCTCGGCTGTGGCGGTGGGGGCCGCTGTGGTCACCTGGCGCGCCCAGTGGCGGATTTCCTCGGGGTCGGCGCAGGGCAGCAGGTGTTCAGCGGGTGCGGTGCGCCGCGGTGTACGGACTTCTGCCGCGGAGGCACGCAGGTGTGCGACGGCGGCGAGGGCAGCTGCCTGGGTTGTGTGATAACAGGTGCCGAAGAGGTAGGCCGTGGCCTTGTCGCCCCCGAGGCCGGCCAGGACCTCGGGGCGGTGCACGGGGCTGGGCAGGGCGCCGTCCGGTCGCTGTGCGCGGGCCAGCGCGTTCCATGCCTGGTTCGTAAGCGGACCGGGACCGCCACCGCCGTCCAGGACCCTCTCGCACAGCAGCAGTTCGGCGAGGAGGTCGAGGCTGCCACGGGCGAGGTGGAGGCCGAGCAGGGCCCGTACGGCCTCGTGCAGCCGGGTCTCCGACCCGCCGTCCCGGAGTACGTCGCGGTGGTGGCCGAAGTCCGTTGTGTAGAACAGGACATGAGTGAAGGCGTACGTCTCGCTCTCGGTGAGCCGAAGGACGTCCGGGTCCAGGGCGGCGATGCTCTGGCGGTGGAGCGTGCCGATGTCGGGCAGTCGCGACGGAGCCGTGAAGTGTCCGCGGTCCACGAAGTAACGCAGTTCGATCCTGTTGAGCACGGGTTTGTAGGCGCGCGTGTGGCCGCCGGCGTCCGCTGTGAGCAGTGCCTGGCAGTCGGCACGCAGCTCCGCACGAGGGCGGCCAAGGAGTTCGAGCAGACCGATGAAGTTGAGGTGGTAGGGGAAGAATTCGTCGGCGCGGCGCAGTCCGTGCCCGAAGTCCGGCTCGTCTGCGGTCTCCTGGGCGATATCGAGCGCGTGCCTCGTGAGCGGCGCGTTCATGGACAGAACGCCCGCCCGCTCCAGTATCCGGAGCAGTCCGAGGAGTTCCAGCAACGGCCCGGGCCGGAAAGGACGACGGGGCAAGAACTCCTCCCAGCGTCCCGGTGCGAACCATTCCACCTGCGCTTCGAGCCATTGCAGAGCACCCGTCAGCACCTGCTCGGCCGCCGCGTCGTCGTCCAACGCCACCCCACCCGCCCGGACGTGCGGGGGAAGCGGGGCCCAGGAGGCAGCATCGGCGGCCCGGGTGCTCATCGCCCACTCCGCAGCCGCAGTACCACGAGAACCAGAAGCAGGATGGCACCCATCGCGCCGAGGTCCGTCCACCAGGGGAGCAGGCCTCCGCCACCCAGCAGAACCTGGCGGGCCAGGTCGACCGCGTACGTCATGGGGTTGAGGTGCATGATCCAGCCCAGCCAGTCGGGAGCGTCCTGGGCGCTGAACACGGAGCCCGACAGGAACAGCATCGGGAACATGGCCAGTTGAACGGTGGCCTGAAGGGTCTGCACCCGTTTGATGAGGGTGGCCAGGCAGAGGCCGATGACGCTGAAGACGACGGCGGCGAGCGCGTAGCAACCCACCGCCGCGACGAATCGGCCCGGGGTCAGCTCGACGCCCACCAGCGGGGAGAAGGCGAGCATCACCACGCTCTGCACGGTGACCATGCCCGCGCCGGCGGCGACCTTGCCCAGCGGCAGGCAGACGCGCGGTACGGGGGCGACGAGGAGTTCGCGCAGTACGCCGTACTCGCGGTCCCAGGCGTAGGTCTGGCCGGAGGCGACCCCGATCGAGACGACCTGGATGGCGATGATCCCGGGGAAGACGTACGCGCTGAACGACACTGAGCCGACGGAATCGATCATCCCGTCGAAGCCGACCGCGTAGACCAGAACGAAGAACAGGATCTGTACGGCCTGGCTGAACAGGACCCCGGGGCGTTTGACCTGCCGCAGCAGATCGCGGTGGGCGATGACGCCGATGGCGCGCAAAGCCACCCTCAGCCGTCCGTCGCCCGCGGCGAGGGACGGGGCGACAACGGTGGTTGCGGTCGTCATAGCGCGCTCACGCTCTCCCGTTGCTGGTGCGGCCTGTCCTGCCCGGCTGCCGCCAGGTAGACGTCGTTCATGGACGGATGACGCACCGAGACCGTCAGGCCTTTGACGTCCAGGGCACGTACCACCTCCGCGATCCGGGCCTCGGGGTCGGCGCAGTGCACCGAGACCCCATCCGGCTCGACCAGCGGTTCGAAACCCGCCGCGCGCAACTGGCGGACGGCGTCCTCGTCGTCGGCACAGGTCACCACGATGCGGGACGAGTCCAGGCTGCTCTTGAGCTGGTCGACGCTTCCCTGCCGGACGACCCGGCCCTGCTGAAGGATGACGATCTCGTCGGCGTATTCGGCCTCGTCCATGTAGTGGGTCGCGTACAGGACGGTGACGCCCAGTTCGTCGCGCAGCCGCAGCAGGTCTTCCCAGACGGCGGCGCGCGCACTCGGGTCCAGACCGTTGGTGGGCTCGTCGAGGATGATCAACCCGGGGCGGTGCAGCAGGGCACGTGCGATCTCCACGCGTCGGGCCAGTCCACCGGACAGTTCCTCGATCGGCTGGCGGCGGCGGTCGGCGAGGCCGAAGAGGTCGAGCATCAGGGCGATCCGGGCCCGGGCGTCGTCCCGCTTCATGCCGAACAGCCTGGCGTGGAACCACAGATTGCGCTCGACGGACAGTTCCTTGTCCAGGGTGCGTTCCTGGAAGACGAGTCCGAGACGCCGTCGTGCGGCCATGGGCGCCTGTCGTACGTCGTGACCGAAGATCCGGACCGTGCCACCGTCAGGCTTCGCGGCGGTCGACAGCACCCCGAGCAGGCTCGATTTGCCGGCGCCGTTGGGGCCCAGCAACGCGGTGATACGGCCCGGCGCGGAGCTGATGGTCACGCCGTGGACTGCGGTCACCTTGCCGTAGCGCACGACGAGGTCCCTCATCTCGAAGGCCTGTGTCTCGGACATGTGCGTTCCCTTCTGCTGCGACTCGGTCACGCCAGGCCCAGCGTGCGGTCCCACGGCAACGGGCCGTCGTCGACCGGCAGGAGCGAGAGCGCGACCCCCGCGGCGCCTTCGAGCATGCCCGCCGTGTTCACGGCCCGGTGCGGGACAAGTGAGCGAGCGGCGGCCGGGAAGCGCATGAGGTGACGGAAGCCGAACGGGGCCTCCTCGTCGGCGCAGGCGAGCACCTGGTCGGTGAGTCGCTCCCGTCCGGCTTCCAGTTCGGGGTCGTCGACGACGTGAGCGACCCGGGTCACAACCCGCAACAGGCCGGCGTAACCGTGGCAGACAGTGGCGCCTTCGATGGCCCACAGCGATTCGTCTCGCCGCAGTGCGGCACGCAGGGCCTCCACCGCGGTGGTGCACCAGTCCGGCCGGCCCATGGCCCTTCCCGCGCGTAGCAGAGCGGCGGCAACCCCGGGCGTCCCGTAACACCAGGCGGTACGGGTGAACAGGTCCTGCGGGCGCCGTGGAGCCACCTCGTGCTCCAGGCCGGCGCGGGCGGGCCAATAGGGTCCCGCGTCGTCGTGCAGTGTCCAGCTCAGCAGCCAGTCGGCAATGCGATGGACGGCGTCGCGCAGTCCCGTGACGTCGTACCCGGCCTCATGCGCCGTGCAGAGGACCGCGAGCGGCCCGGTGATGCCGTGCGCCATGCCGAGGTTGAAGTCCCCGCGCGGATACATCTCCCGGTCCCGCTCGCTGAGCTGGAGTTCGACCGGCACCCACCAGCCCGGTACCTCGTGGCCGTCGACCCGTACCGGTGCGGTGATGCCGACGAGGTGGCGCAGGGAGGCGGTGAGGGCGGACTCCACATCGGGGCCGGTCTCGGCCGGGTCGGCCGCCGCGTCCATGAGCAGACGGGTTGTCCCCGCGATGCCGTTGATCAGGTCGTACGCCGCCCAGTCGACACCGACGCCGCCATCCTCGGCACGGGCGCGGAAGACGCTCAGCCGTTCGGTCTGGTCCTCGGCCACCCAGGAGGCCAGCCTCCGGCGCAAAGAGGCGTAGTGCCCGTCGGGACCGGCGCACGTCTGCGCGGCGGCGAGCAGCGCGGCCGGCCCGGAGAACAGACCGCGGCTGGGGGCCGAGTTCATCACCCGTCCGGCAGCAGCGAGATGGCGGTGCGCGACCGGCCGCCAGGAGTCGTCGGTGCGGGCCAGTTCGCCGTACAGGAGGGCCGTACCGGGCAGACCGTTGGCGAGGGTCAGCGGCCCCCACATCACGGAGTCGTAGATGGGGTCACGGTTGTCGTCGCGGGAGGCGACGGCGGCGACGTGCTCGGGGTGGGCCAGCCGTTCGGCCACAAGGGCGACGGCTCCTCGCGTGTCCGAGACGGTGGTGGCGTTCACGACTGGTGCCTCCGGCGGTTGAGGTTGTCCTGTACCGCGCCCCGGGCGATGCCCAGCACGGCCAGCTCACGGGCGCCCTCGCCGCCGAAGAGGCGATTGCAGACCATGTGCAGCAGGCTGCCGACCACCCGGCCTTCGGGGGTGTCGCCGGACTTCTTGACGAACTCGGCCAGTTGGCTCACCGCCTGGTCCCGTTGGCGGAGTGCCGCAAGGGCTCGGGCGCCGGCCGGTTCCTCCGAGAAGGAGGCCCAGCCGCCGTAGGGGTCCACGATGCGGCGCCAGTGGGCCGACCGGGCACGGAAGGCGGGTGGCAGATCGCGGCGGGCTCCGGTCATGGAGAGCCAGGCCGTGGCGCCGTCGTCACCGCAGTCCTCGGTGACCAGCGGATTGCCCGGCGAGGGAGGCCCGAACGCGTGCGCCAGGGCGGCACAGGACACGACGGCCAGATCGTCGACTCCGTAGTCGTTCGAGGGGTCCTTGGCCAGCCGCAGCAGCTCGATCGCGGCTTCGCTGTCGTACCGGAAGACCAGCTCGGCCAGTCGCCTGGCCGCGGGGCCGCCGTAGCGCTCGGTCTCCGGGTCGTACTGGGCGAGCGAGTGGCTGCGCAGCAGGCCTTCCTGCTGCCATTGCTGAAGCAGTGCGCCGGTCGCCGGTGCGGCGGAGCCCCACAGCTCCTCGGGACGTGCGCCGTGCAGGCGCAGCCGCAGATGGTGACCGCCCTCATCCGTGTAACGGATGAAGAACCAGCCGTCAGCGCCCTTCTGGCCTGCCAGGTCGACCAGGTGTGGGATGTGGTCGCGCAGCAGGTCGTCCTGGGTGCGGGCGGCGCCGTGGAGTTTGAGGTAGAGCCACTCGCCGCCCAGGCCGTGCACGACCCGCTCGGACTGGCGGTGCCCTGCGTACGGGCGGCGAGGAGTGGCCGGCTCCCGGCGCCGGGTCATGGGAACGACCAGCTCGAAGGCATGGCCGGCCAGCGGGCTGTCCAGCCAGTTCTCGTACTCGCCGGGGATCTCCTGGGCGATCAGGTCGGCGTGCCGCAGTACCTGGTCGAGCAGCAGCTCGCGATGCCAGGGTTCGTCGAGGTCGAGCAGCAGCCGCTGATCGGTGGTGAGGGCGAGAATCCGGCGGGGTACGTCCCACGTGGAGCGCCAGTCGGCGACCGCGCGCTCCCAGTCGGCCCGGGTGGCGGTGTTGCCGGCGCGCAGTTCCTCGGCACGCGCACGGATCACGTCCAGTCGCCAGACGGCGGGGGCCAGGACGAACCGCCCGTGGCGCACGCGCGGCACGAAGGGGGCGTCGGCGAGCGGTCCCCAGTTCCACGGCTCCCACAGCCGCTGGCCCTCGAGACCGATCTCCCACAACAGCCGTACCGCGTTGGGTGCCTGTGCGGGAGCGCTGACCATGTTCCCGAGCACCGGCACGATTTCCCGGCCGGTGGGGACGTGAACGGCCGTCAGCCGGTCGAGCGTCGCGCCGATGCCTATGTCGCTCAGGCGCAGCTCTTCCACACCGGGGACGTCCGCCACACCGACACTGATGCGCCGACCGGTGGCGGGGATGGTGTGGGCCAGGTTGGCGGCCCGGCCCGAGCGCGTTCGGAACGCGAGATCGACGGGGACGGCGCCCTCGATGTGTACCGGGTTCTCCCGGTGCAGGGCTGCGAACTCCGAACGCCATCCGGGGTCCTGGTCGGCGAACCGGGCGAAGGTCGATCCGGCCCGGTGCGAGCCCGGCGACGGGGAGAGGAACACGCGGAAGTCACCGTCGTCCATGGCCTCCAGCGAGGGAGCGACCACCTGCACCGTCACCTCGCAGGAGTTGGGCAGGTCCGCGGTGTCGGCGGTGTCGTGGCACAGGTCGTCGAGGTCGGCGTCGCCGAGCACGATCTCGCGCAGCCCTGCGCGCTGGGCCTCGGCCGCCAGCCGGGCCATGGCACGGTCCCGTCGAGCTGTGCGGAATTCCTCCGGCGGGGTGGGCGCCGCCTCGCTGTTGGGCCAGCCGTAGCCCGCCGGGGCGCCCAGTCCCGTCGATTCGTCGAGCAGGTCCAGAACCGGCACCAGCCGGTCGGCTCCGTACACGTCGAGAAAGCGGCGGTGATAGTCACGCAGGGCGAACAGGCCCAGTTTGGGCCGGGACAGGCGCCACATCACGCCGGTGGCGTCCTCGACCACGTCGCGCACCGCGTACGGCAGATGCAGGGAGGCGTCGATCCGGGTGTCGATGTGCAAGGGCGTGTCGTCGGGCTCCACCGACCGCGCGGTTTTCAGCATGTGGCCCAGGCATTCGCGGCCCTCGCCCACCGGCCGGGCGTCGTACGCCTGCCGCGCGTGGTCGACGGCGAGCAGCGCCTCGTGTATCCGACGGGTCTCCTCGGAGGGGCTGGTCACCTTCGCGAGAAGTCCGAGGACGTGGTGCAGCGGGTCACCACCGTCCAGCGGCGGACGCAGCCCGGTGATGAGGATCTCCTGCTTCACCAGTTCGGCGAGCAGCCCCCTGACCCGTTCGACAGGGGCCCCGGGGAAGGCCTCGGCGGTACGCCGGACGAGTTCCTCGTACGGAAGCGGAGCCACGGATTCGGCCACAGCGCGTTCGACGACCGGCGTCCTGCGCACCGACACCGTCGAGCGGGCCTCGCCGCTCTCGGTGAGGCGTACGCCTTGCGTTGAGGACGAGGCGAGGACGAGTCGGCCGCCTCGCAGCACCAGGGCCTGGTGAGCCTGGACGCTGAGCGCGGACAGCACGGCCGGATCGCTCTCCAGGCGATGGCCGATCCTGGTGAGCCACTGCATGTCGGCGTGGGTGCGGGTGCGGTGCGCGGTGCCCCGTTCCGCCTTGGCAGTGGAGTCGAAACGGCCGGTCGACACGCCCGCGAACAAGCCGAAGGGGGTGGGCCGGGTGCGCATTCTGATGTCGTAGCGCAGCACGGCGAGCGCGGCCCGGCGCAACTGTCCCGCCTTGATGCCGCCGGCGCCGCGCTCGGCGACCCGGCGGATCATGGCGCTGAGGCTGGGGGACGCGAGGTCGAGCGCCTCGCTCAGAACATCGTCCGACGGGACGGAGGCGAGGAGTTCGGCGCAGGCCGCGAGGTCCTGGGGACCCGCGGTGGGGAGAGGCAGCCCGGGCCCGCCCGTTGCCAGCGGCGCTCGGTGCAGGAAGACGTCCTTGGCCTCGAACGGTGTCTCCGGTGACTGTTCCCCCACGGGTGTCCCCTTCTTCGTCCTTGTCACTGTGTTCTCGGGAACGGCCGGTGGGGCCGGGCGGACGTCCGCCCGGCCCCACGGCAAGGTGCGCTTTCTCGCGCGCGGTACGTCAGCAGCAGTGGCTGCAGCCGGAGCCGCCACCCTCGCTGGTGCAACCCGGGGTGCACCACGAAACGCTCGTGATGGCGGGGCCGGCAACGGACTTCTCCACGCCGATCTCGAGGTCGAGGTCGAAGAGGTTCGAGTCCTTCTGCGACGTGCTTGATGCGTTGATTCCCATGCTGACTCCCTCGGAGATACCGAACGGATGTTCGTGGGTCGCGACCCGTTCATTACGCAATCACGGCCCTTCCGACCGATCAACGGGCTGGATCGGGCTTGGCAGTGTTGGCAGCTCCATGACAGGCCTCTCACGTCACTGCTAGTGCATGGCGGATTCCGGCCAAAAATGATCACCGGTGTCCGTGCCCCGTGAACCGCTCAGGGTTTTTGGGATACGTACCTGGTGTGTGCTCGGACGAAGTTCTCCTTACCGCCGTCGCCCGCGGCGACCAGGCTGCCCTGCGTACTCTCTACGAGAGGCATGCTGCCGCCATGCTCCGGCTCATCCGAAGACTCACCTCGGACCAGGGAGTGGCCGAGGAGATCCTGCAGGAGACCTGGCTGGCGGTATGGCGCTCCGCGGACGGCTTCCGCGGCGAGTCCTCCGTGCGGGGGTGGCTGATGGGAGTGGCCAGACGGCAGGCTCACAACCAGCTCCGCAAGTCACGGCCACAACCGGTGGATCTGGCCGAGGCCCGGGACGTCCCCGACCCCGCACCGAGCGTGGAGGACCAGATAGTGAGGCAGGCCGAGCGCACGGAGGTCCTGGCCGCGGTGCGGGCCCTTCCCGGGCACCTGCGCGAGGTTCTCGCTCTGGTACTGGTCGACGAACTGGCCTACTCGGAAGTGGCCACCCTGCTCGCCATTCCGGTGGGCACCGTGAAGAGCCGGATGTCGCACGCTCGAAGACGTCTGGGCAGCATGCTCACCGCCACGCGGCTGGAAGGAACGGGTCGACGATGACAGAGCACTTGGCAGACGACGTCCTGGCGCGTCTGGCGCGCCCCGGGGACGACGCGCCGGAACACCGACGGCATCTCGAAGGGTGCCCCGACTGCCTGACGCGTGCGGCCGCCTGGCAGGAGATCGGCTCGGCCCTGCGCGCCGAGGCGGCCCGATCCGCCGCCTCTGTGCCCTCCTTCGACGCGCTCCTCGGGCCCGCGCTGGCCGCTTCCGGCCCCCTGGACGCGGCCGGGCGGCTCTCCACGGCTGCGGACACACCTACCCCGGAACGCCGTCGGCACGCCTTCGGTCTGCCCCATCCCTGGCGCACGGCTTGGCAACTGGCCGTGAGGCAGATCGTGCTGATGCCGGGCATCTGGGCGCCGCTGAACGCTGCCGGATTCCTCGGGGCGACGGTCCTTGCGTCGACGTACGTGCAGGAGCGGTTCGCGGTACGGCTGTTCGGCGCGGTCGTGGTGCTGCTGGTGATGTTCGGAGCCCTGATGGCCGCCTCGCCCAGACGGGACCCCAAGCGCGAGGTGCTCTTCACCCTGCCGGTGCCGCCGGCGGCGGTGTTCCTCGCCCGTCTGACGGTGGTGCTCTGTGCCGACGTGGCCATGGCGATGGCGTGTTCGGCGCTGTTGGACGGGCCTGGCTGGTGGGCGGTGGTGTCGAGTTGGCTCGGCGAGTCACTGCTGGCCGCGTCCCTCGCGCTCGCCCTGGCCGTCAGATTCTCCCCCGCGCAGGGCGCGGCGGCGGGCGGCGCAGTGTGGCTCCTGGGCGTGGTGAGCGGGCCCGAGGGCATGTTCAGCACACCGGCCGACACGCTGGTGAACGCGCTGCTGTCGACAACACCGTGGACCCTTGTTCTCACCGTGGCGCTGCTGGCCTGGGCCGCCGGTGCCATGCGGTCGTTCAGGCTGACCACGGTGCCCCAGTAGCGGAGCGGGGGTGGGGACGCACACCCTCACGCACGCACCGCGTCGCACGCGTGGGCGATTTACCCGGTGAAGGCGTGAACCGCTTCCCCTTCCGCCGCTACATACGAGGTGTACCGCCGCTCCCACCCGGCGCCCCCGTAGCCGAGCAAGGGCGGCGGTACACCCGGCGTCGCTGGGAGACGCGGGAGACAGCGGGAGGAGCTGGGAGCATGACCGCCGCGACGTGGTGGACGTACGAAAGACGCCGGTGCGGCAGACAGGTTTTCGTGCTGCCGGTGCTGGCGGCGCTGCTCGCGTACGCGGCGGTGGCGGCCGACCCGGCCGGTGGTGCGATGCTCGGCCGCGTGCTCCTGGCCTGCGCGCTGCCCGCCGCCACGGCGCTGGCCTGCGCGGCGGTGGTGGCGCACGATTCGCTGCTGGAGCTGCATCTGTCGCTGCCCACTCCTTACCCGCGCACCGTCGCCCGCCGTCTCGTCTGGCCCGCCGCCGTCACCGCGGTCACCGCGGTCGCTCTGGTGGCCCTGGTGGCAGCCACCGGTCACCATGTCGATCTCTGGTCCACGCTCTTGCAACTGGCCGGGCTCACCGCGCTCCTGAGCGGCGGCGCGGTGTGGATGACGGTACGGTCCGGGTCGGCCGCCCCCGCCACCGGCCTGGTCGTCGCCACCGTCATGGCCAAGCTGTTGCTGGTCGACCGGGCGGTGCCGGAGGGGGCAAGTCAGGCGCTGCCCGCGCTGCTCGGGGGCGCCTTGCTGACCGCTCTGGCCCTGCGGGACCTCGCCCCCGGCGGGCCCGCGGTCCGCGACGGAGTCGTCCTCGGCCGCGGGCCGAGGAAGGGCGTCCGGGCCGGCCATGCCACCGGACGGCAAGTCGGCACCGAGGAGACACGATGACCGTGCTGCTGTGGACACTTCGATACGAGGCCCTCATGGCGGCCCGCCGCAAGGCGGTGTGGGGTGCGGTTCTGCCCCTGGCACTGCTGAGCATGCTGCTGGCCGCGACATCGCCGGTCGTCACCGGCCACCACGACCCGGCGGTGAGGGTCGGCGCGGCAGCCGTGCTGGTCAACACCTTCTGCACCTTGGGTGTCGGCCTCGCGCTGGCCGACCGGCTGCGCCGCGGCTTCGAGGAGCGCGGCATGCCCGAGCTGCTCGCAGCCACCCCGGCCGGGCCGTTCCAGCGGACCGCCGGGACGATGGCCGGCCCGCTGCTCACCGCTCTCGCTCCGGTCGCCGCGCTCTTCCTGCTGTACGCGGTGGTGATCTCGGCGGCCGAGGGCTCCGTGGCGCCGCTGAACTCGGCGGCCGTCTCCCTGGTCATGGTCGTGCTCCCGGCGGCGATGCTGGTCACCGCCTTCGCCGGGCTGCTCGGCGTGCTGCTGCCGGTGGCCGCCGCTCGCGCCGTCACGGTCGTGGTGTGGCTGTGGGCCTGTCACTTTCCCCCGGAGTTCTCGCCCCTGCCCACGGCCACCGGCACCGTCCTGTCCCCTCTCGGTGGCTACCCGCTGGTCGCCTGGGCGCACACGCCGGAGGTGTGGGCGGCCCGGGAGGGCACCGGACCGCTACGCCCCGCGGTCGGGGACGCGACCGCCTTGCTGAACGTCGCCCTCGTACTCGCCACGGCCGCCGCCTGCTACGCGCTCGGCCATCTCGTAGCCCGCATCAGACGGCATGGAGCATCATGAACATCACCACGGAGCAACTGACGAAGATCCACCCCGGTGGCCGTCGCGCGCTGGACGCCGTCGACCTGCACATCGAGAGCGGCACCATCGGCCTGCTGGGTGCCAACGGCGCGGGCAAGACCACGCTGCTGCGCATCATCACCGGTGTGCTCCGCCCCACTGCGGGACGTGTGGTCGTCGCCGGGCACGACCTGTCGACCAGCGCCGGGATGACCGCCGTCAAACAGACCTTGGGCTATCTGCCACAGGAACTCGCGCTGTATCCGGACCTGACCACACGTGAGTTCCTCGACTACATCGGCGTGCTCAAGGGCATCCACGACAAACGCGAACGCCGTCGGCAGGTCGACGACCGCATCGCCGAAGTCGGCCTGGAAGAACGGGCCCGGGAGAGGCTGGCCGGATTCTCCGGTGGCATGAAGCGCCGGGTCGGCATCGCGCAGGCCCTGATGGGCAATCCGTCCGTCCTCATCGTCGACGAGCCCACCACCGGCCTCGACCCGCACGAGAGAATGCGTTTTCGCACGCTGCTCGCGGGTCTCGGCCACGGACGTACCGTCCTGCTGTCCACCCACATCCTCGACGACGTCGCACAGACCTGCCCCGAAGTGGCGGTGCTCGCCTCCGGCCGCCTGGTCTTCCACGACGCCACCGCGGCCCTCGTCAGCCAGGCAGCCGGCTGCACCTATGCCTACCGGGCAGTCGGCCCTGCCGCCGGACCGCCACCCGGCGCGGAGGTGGTGAGCGCGGTGACCACCGCCGAAGGATCCGAGTACCGCATCGTCACGACCGCTCCGCCCGCCGGAGCCGTTCCGGTAGAGCCGTCGCTCGAAGACGGATATGCCGCCCTGCTCAGCGCCGACGGGACGGTCCGCCACACCAGCCCCTGGACCAGTGAGGTTGCCGACAAGTGATCGTGAAGCACCGGTGTACGAAGGCCACCACGACATCCGACGCCATCCCCCCTGCCGGGTTCGCCCCCCGCTCCGCGTCACCAGGGCCGCCCCGCAGGCGCGCCCTCATGTCGGCGTGGGCGGGCGTGGGCGTGGTACTGCTCACCCTGACCGCCTGCGGGGGAGCCGGCCGCGCGAACCCGAACACCACGGACCCTGTACCTCTGCCGAGCCCCACTTCCACCAAGCAGCGGATGAGCGAGAAGAACCTCGGCTACGCCTGGCCACTGACCGTCGATCACGGCACCGCCGAGTGCCGATCCGGGGACCAGGCCGTTTTCACGGTTCCCGACGGCACGACCTACGCGCTCAACGACCGTGCCCGGAAAGCCGGTTATCAGAGCATCGAGCCGGTGCGCGCATCGGGCGACGGCGGAGACAAGGTGAGCCTCGGCACGTTGCTCAGCAAATCTCTGAAACTCTGCAGAGCCGGGGGGTGATCATCAGAGGTCGGGCTCGCACCGACCGCGAGCGCGATCAAGGTCGTTGCACTGACCAGCAATGACCACGATCCACCCCAGCGACAACCACGGGAACGATCAGCACGGGGGACTTTCCATGTATCAGCAGCACCCTGACCATGATGTGAACGCCACCGTACTCCGCCTCCTGATCCATTCCGGACTCAGGGCACACTTCGACTCACCCCTCAACCCGCTCAGCATGCTCCGTTCCGGCATGGACAGCATCGAGTTCGTCGACGACGAGGACCTGACCGCCCCTGGCGGGACGCTCGATCTGCCGGTTCTGATCCCGGTCACCAGCGACTTCCAGGCCGAGGGACTGCGCGCTGTGCGGGTGAGGCATCCCTTGTCCATGCTCATCGGCGTGACCAACGACGTCCTCGGGCAGCGGACGTACTACGCGATTCGTTCGGGTGCGAACTTCGTGCTCAACCTCGCCATACCCGGCGAGAGCCAGATCGACATGCTGTGCGCCCAGATCCGGGCCCACCGCCTGACCGCGGCCGCCGACGCCACCGCTGTCTGGCCCCCTGACGACCCGGGCGGCGCCCCGGACGGTCGTGGGTTCACCGGTTCCGCACTACGCGAGCAGCCCGGTGCCGACGACAGCGAGAGCCGGCAACGCCGGGAGTTCGCACCCTCTGCCCTCCCCGACTACGACAAGGAGCTGGTGGGGCTGCTCTGCACCTCCATGACCGTGACCGAGATCGCGCGGCGCTACTACTGCTCCGAGCGGTCCATGTACCGCCGTATTCGCAAGCTGTACAACCGTCTGGGCGTGGGCTGCCGCACCGAGCTGGTGTCGGAGGCCGCTGCGCTCGGCCTGACCCGGCCGTTGACGGCGTGCGCCAGCTGAGATCTGCCGAACGGGTTCACCAGACCCGGACCTGAGTTCCGTTGGCCCCGGCACCGAGCGCTCCGGGGCCAACGGCCGTCCGTCGCCGCTCAGCGGATGCCCGCATCAGCGGTTTCCAGCAGACGGAAGAACCCGGCCTCCACGTCCCCGTCGACGGCGAGGCCTGCCAGCGGCCCTTCGTAGCTCGTGCGGCCGGCCACCAGCACGTGCACCCGGTCGCAGACCTGGGCGACCTCCGCCAGCTGGTGACTGGCGATCAGCACGGCGACGCCCTCGCCGGCGAGCGAGCGGATGATCCCGCGCATCTCGCGAATGCCGACGGGGTCGAGACCGTTCGTCGGCTCGTCCAGGACGATCAGCCGCGGCTTGGCCAGCAGAGCGACGGCGATGCCGAGGCGCCAGCGCATCCCGAGGGAGTACGCCTTGATCATCCGGCTGCGCGCATCGGTCATCTTGACCAGGCGAAGTGCCGGCTCGATCCATTCCTCAGGCACGCCGCGCAGCCTGGCGTGTACCTTCATCGTCTCGTCGGCCGTGAGTGTCGGCCACAGCCCGGGCACTTCGATCAGGGCCCCGACGTCGGCCAGCGACTCCCGCTGGACGGGACGGCCGAAGATCTCGATGTTGCCCGAGGTCGGCCGTTGCAGGCCCAGCAGCGCCTTCATGAGCGTCGTCTTGCCGGCCCCGTTCGGCCCGAGCAGGCCGTACACCTCGCCGGCCTGCACGGTGAGGTCCACACCGTCGAGTGCGCGGTGGGAGCCGTAGTGCTTGCGCAGCTGCCGGATCGTGAGGGCCGGCGTCGCCTTCGCGCCCGGCGTTCGGGGGGTCGCCGTGGTCATGGTCAGATCTCCTTGCGGCTCATGTGGATACTGCCCACCACCAGCAGAGCCCCGGTCAGTACGACGGCGAGGCCGACGGCGAGCGGGATGGCGGACATGTCGGTCACCGGGCTGCCCTTCGGCAGTGGCACGCCGTTGGGCCCGATGCCGGCGAGCGGCAGTACCACCCGCATCGGCCAGGCGAACGGGACCGCGTACCAGAAGACCTTGTCCGAGACGAGTGCCCCGCACAGCAGGCCGGCGACGCCCACTCCGATGCTGGGGCCCATGCCCCACATCACCGCGACCAGCACGGCCAGCGCCGTCATGGACAGACCCACCAGCCAGGGCAGATAGACGGCCGCGGCCACCGTCCCCATGGCTTCGGGGAAACGCCCGCTGATCAGGGCACCGAGGGAGAGCATCACCAGCAGCACGGTGGAGGAGACGAAGCCCAGTACCCCCAGCGCGGCCACTTTGCCGATGAAGTAGCGCCCGCGCGGCACACCGTACGACAGCAGCAACCGCCAGGCGTCCTGGTCGGCACGGACCGACAGGGCGGCGGCCAGACCCGCCGTCATCGGTACCAGCACGCCCCAGAACTCCAGCGTCACATTGCGGAACACCTCGAAGGTCTGTCCCGCCTTGGCCTCGGACGAGCCAAGAGCGCCGATGAAGAGGGGAACGGTGATGATGACGGGAGCGAGGACGTGGTACCAGGGAAGGAACCCCCGCTTGTTGCGCGCCAGTTCGGTGCCCGTCACGGTCACCAGCGAGGGATTGTCGCGCTGCCCCGCGAGGGGTCGGGCAGCTGTGTCGTGCGCCATGGTGTCTCCTGCCTGGCCGCTTCCGGTTACGCCGAGTACGTAGCGAGGGTCGGCCGGTCGGTTCACGGTCAATGCACGTCGGCAGTCGGCTGACACCTGACAGGCGGCTGCCAACTGCCTTGCCAGGGGGCGACTTCGCCGTCGTCGGATGCGAGGGTCGTGGGTGTCGTCGGCCTGGCCGAGGCCCCGAGGGCTTCGACGGATCGGCGCGTTCAGGTTCCACTTACCGAGGAGGAACACCCGTGAAGACGCTCCACCGCACGCTCGTCGCCGGCGCCATGACTCTCGCCCTCGGGGGCATCGTCGCGCCCGTCGCTTCCGCCACCACCGCGTCGCAGCCCAGCGTGGCCAGTGAGGCCGGGATCCTGCGGACCTGGCACGCCACGGTCCAGTGCCAGATCGTTCGCATCAGTGACAACAACGTCGTGGGGTACGACAGGGCGGACGGCACGGGTAACTCCCAGCAGGCGGCCATCAACGACGCGAAGAAGAACGTCCCCGTTCCGGCCAACCACTACAAGCGCCACTGCGACGCCAAGCGCGTTTGGTAACGTAGAGCAAAGGGGGCGAATTCAATATCGTCCCCTTTCTCACTTCTTGAACAACAGGATGGGTGAACGGTGCCTGAAGACTCACAGGTCTACGAAGTACGGCTGGGTATCCATGCGACGCGGGAGCAGGCCGAAGAGGTCAAGGAACGCATCACCCAGCTGTTGTGCCCGGACCCCGATCACGCCCCGCCGTGCCCGATCCCGTGGTCGGTATTGCTTCTCGACGCCGCGGAGCTCGACGACCCCGACGCCTACGCGGATCTCGTAGAGCAGGCGGAAATCGAGAGGAACCTCCGCCCCTGACCTGGGGGCGCCGGGAATTTCTCGGATATTGCTTACCCTGCCGAGGGACAGCAACTTCATGAGCACGCTTATTCTGCCTGCATCCGATATCGCCAGGATCGTGCGACTCGTGGCCCGGGACGTCCTGATGGACCGGATGATTGCAGGTCACCACGCAGCCCGGCTGCCGAAACCGGTCGGCCGGCCATGAGCCAGCAGCACTCGAATCGCACCTGACACACCATCAGGACGTGCGTCATCCGTGCGTCAGAAATCGCTGCGCTCCTGCGCGCAGACCACCACCGGAGCACCGGAAACCGCAGCTCAGGCAGCGTTGTCTCCGTCCATCTGTTGCGACGACCCAAATAAGTTCAAACCGACAGCCACGGCTCAGAACCTGCCGGTCAGACGCCCTTCGCCACAGGTTCCAAAATCGCCAGCACTCCACGTGCGACGTCATCGGAAACATTCCCGAATTCCGCAGTTGGAGAAAGTCGCAGGTGAGAGGTCCTTTTCCGGGCACCGGAACGGCCTGCCCCCGGGCCGGAGCGTCATACGGGCGTCATGGCCGCGCCCCTCTGACGCCGTCATTCGCCCCCGTCCCGGCCACTTCAGCCGCTCTTCCCGATCAACGTCCTCCCGGGCCGACCGCCGAGACGGACGGCCCGAACGCAACGCCGGCCCCATTTGGCTGCTTACGGAGAGAGCCCTCACAGGGGTCGGCTCCTCTTGCACAGCCCGGATCCACGTGCACTCCCCGCCGAGTGCACCCTGTGGACCGTCATCGTCCCGAATCGGGTCGCCTCGCGGTGGGGTTCGGCACGTCCCACCGTTCCGAGGTGTCGGCCTGCGGGGTGTCGTCGATTGCGTCGGTGCAGGAGATGCACACACGGCTCGGAGGGATCTCCACTGCGCGCAGCGACGCGCCAGGGCGACAGTCCAGCCACCAGACGGCCTCGAGCCCGGTCGATGTGCATCCGCACCGAGCCTTTGACCAGCCTGTTTCGGTCAAGGCCGCGTGCGCGGCGGCGAGGATCTCCCCGGAGAGCGGGGAGATCCTCGGTGGCCCGGGACAGGAGCAGCGCACCGAACAAGGCGCAGAGCCGGACGATGCCGTCCTGGTCGTCACCGGCCAGGAAATCGGCGAAGTCGGCCACCCCCTCGGCGTAGACGCGACGGGCCTCGCGCGCGATGTCAGTGGCCCGGGCGACGGCGTACCACTGATCCTCCTCAACCACCTGTCCGCAGTCCTGGACAACTGGGATCCCCGTGTCGTCGACGGACTCGCCGCCGGGCTCGGCGGTCCGGACAGCGAGCCGCTGTTCGGGGCGCCGGCGGACGTGCTCACCCGCCTCCGTCGGTTCCGGCGGGGTGCGGTGGCAGGGTGGTGTGGGTCCCGTCCGGGGCGACCATCACCGCGTGCCCCACGCTGTGCAGCATGGGCAGGTCGGAGGGATGGTCGCCGTAGGCCCAGCAGTCGGCCGGGTCGATGTCGGGGTGGCGGGCGAGGAGCTGGCGCACCAGGGTGCGCTTGCCCTCGCCGATGGCCGGGGCGCCGATCAGTTCGCCGGTGAGCCGCGGCCCGCAGCGTTCGAGTCTCGCGCCGAGGGCGAATCGCGCCCCGACCGCCTCGGCGATGACGGCCAGCAGCGGCGGGAAGGTGCCGGAGACCAGGGCGACGGACGCGCCCTCGGCCCGGTGCCGGCGCAGCGCGGCCAGTGTGGTGGGTAGATAGAAGCCGTCGGCCCGGCTGTGCTCTCCGTACCACCGGCGGGCCGCGGCCTCGGCCTCCGCGGCCGGGCAGCCCCGGAAGGCCCGGTGGAAACGGCGGTTGGCCTCCGCGCGGTGCAGACCGGCCAGTGCGCCGAGCAGTTCGCCGGCCCGGCGCGATCCGTCCGCGCCGTACTTCCGCGCGAAGTGGTCGCGGAGGAAGTCCGGGCCGCTCTTGCGGCCGATCAGCGTCTCGTCCACGTCGAAGAACACCAGCCGGCGGGGGCCCTCGGGGCGTGCCCGCGCAGCGGGCCGGGAGGGTGTGGGGCGGGGAGGCGGCGTCGCGGGTCGCGGGGACCGGTTGCGCCCGCTGCGGGTGTCAGTGGACACCGGCGACCACCTCCGTCGGCGCGGAGTGCGCCATGAACCGGGGCGCGGCCGCCGGCAGCCCGGCGGCCTGCTCGGGACGGTCTTCGAAGTCGGCGAACACCGAGTCGGCGTACAGGGCCGCCGCGGTCTCCCGGCGCACGGCCTGGTGCGCGGCCAGCACGTGGACGTCGCGCCAGGTGCGCTCCAGCGGCCCGGGGCCGCCGCATGCGTGGGTTCCGGCCGCGCGGAACAGCCGCTCGACGGCGGTGACCAGGTGTTGTGCGGCGGCCGCCGCGACCCGGCGGTTGCGGGCCACATCCCGCTCGGCACGGGTGCCCGAGTCGGCCCGCAGCGCCGCGTCCGCGAGCAGCAGTTCGGCGGCCTCGATGTCGTCGGCCGACTGCGCCAGCGGCAGCTGGAACGTGGCGCGCTCCGAGGGCCGGCCGGCTCCCCTGCGCGCGGCCCACGCGGTCCACTCCCGCAGGGCGTGGCGGGCCGACCCGAGGGCGGGCGCGCACAGCAGCAGTCCCGTCCCCAGGTGCGCCGGGGCGGTGTGGCAGCGGGACCGTCCGGGCCCGGGAGAGCCCGCCAGCACGTCCGACAGCGAACAGGTGCGGTGGTCGGGGACCACCACCGGGCCGTCGAGGACCGCGGTGTGGCTGCCGGTGCCGCGCATTCCGGTGCTGCGCCACGTCTCCCGTACGTGGATCTCGGCGGCTGGGACGGCGAAGAGCCGGCACCGGCCGCCGGGTAACCGCGGTTCGTCCGGTTCCGGGGCCGCCAGCAGCAGCCAGTCCGCGTCCGCGACCCCGCTGACGCACTCCCAGGTGCCGCTGAGCAGCCAGCCTCCGGAGCAGCGGGCGGCCGAGCCGGAGGGCCGCAGTCCGGCGGCGATCCGCACATCGGGCGACCGGCCCCACAGGTCGAGCTGCCCTTCGAGGGGCAGGTGGGCGGCGTATCTGCCGTGGGTCGCCCACAGGGCGGCGCACCACGCGGCGGACGCACACCCCTCGCCGACCGCCGCCACCTCGGCGAGGAGGTCGCTGAAGGTTCCCTCGGTACCGTGCCAGACCCCGGGCACGAAGTGACGGGCGAAGCCGGCGCGTGTCAGCAGCGCGACGGTCTCCGCGGACAGCCGGCCGGTGGCGTCCGCCGCCGACGCGTGCGCCGCGGCGGAGGCCACGGCGCCCGCCAGCTGTCCGCGCGCCCGCGGCGCGCCACCCTGTGCCCCCTGGCCTGTGCAGATTTGACGCCGGTTCACCTATCGCTCTCCTTTGCCTCAAGACTAGAATTCGTTCGGGAACGAATCTTTCTCGGCCGGTCCTTCACCACCGGGCCGGGGTGAAGGAGGTGATCAGCGTGGTCAAGCAGGCGCGTGCCCTTCGGACGCACGATCGCGTCCTCGACGCCGCCGCGTACGAGTTCGCACGCTACGGCTACGTGAACGCGAACCTGCAGCGCATCGCCGACCGGATCGGGTTGACCAAGGGCGCCCTGTACGGGCACTTCTCCAGCAAGGAGAAGCTGGCCGCCGCGCTGACGGAACATCTGTCCCGGAGCGTGCGGACGCTGCTGGACAGGGCCAGGACCTCGCCCGAGCCGGCCACGAGCCGGCTGGAGGCCCTGGTGCTCGGACTCGGCAAGCTCTTCGAGACCGACCACAGGGCGCAGGCGGCTCTGCGGCTGGAGGTGGAGGCGGCTCGGGCGGCCGACACGGTGGCTCCTCTCCTGAGCGACACCCATGGCATCGCGCTCGAACTCGTGGGCGAGGTGCAGCGGGGACGGCACTGGGTCGAGGCACCGCCGGCCGATGCCCTGGCCGATCTCATCGTCGCGGCGTTCTGCGCCGCGCTGTGGACCGGCGCCTCCTCGGGCCTGGACCGGCCCGGTCCCAGCGTCGCCGCGATGTGGGGGGTGCTGACGCGCGCGATGGGGACACGCGCGTCAGTCTGAGCACCGACGACCGTGCGGCCCCGGATCCGGGCCGGTGGGCCGCCGCTACCAGGAGGCCGGGACGGCCGCCGCCGGGCGGGTGCCCACGCAGGCCCAGGCGGTCCGTGCGCGGGCCAGTACGGTGTCACCCTGGACCGCCGAGACGGACAGCTGAAACGTTTCTTGCGGACGGACGCCCGACGCGCACTCATCGACCACCAGCCGGGTGGGCCGGTCGAACTCGCCGAAGGCCAGGCACTGCACCGTGGTCCTGGCCAGCGCGAAGGACAGATCGGCGAACGGGCCGTCGCACGCCTCGTGCACCTTGAGGTGGCCGAGCTGGCGGAAGCCCTCCAGCATCACCATCATCGGGATGTGGTCGGTGGGGTGGTCGAAGAGCACCGCGTGGTCGCGGTCCACCCGCAGCCGCCATTCGTCGGGCCTCGCGGCCTCTTCCAGGACGCAGTCCCGCCAGCGCAGCCGCCCCACCCGGTGCGGGGGCGTGCGCGGCGCCCCGGAGACGTCCGTCCGCGCCGGTAAGGCGGCCGGCGCGTCCGCGGTGCCGCCGCCGAGCCGGCGCAGCAGGCGGTAGCGCCGTTCATCCACCATCAGCATGCTGATGGTGCCCCAGCCGCACACGCGGCCGTCGACGACGAGCCGGAAGTCCATCCGGGCCCCGCTCCTGCCCCGCGCGTCGTCGCCGTCCCAGGTCCACTCGCCCACCAGGAACACCGACAGCGGTACGCCCTCGACCCGCAGGGCGGCGGGGTCGGTGATCTCGAAGTCGAGGTCGCGACCGATGAAGCGCCGGCCGAGCGGCACACCGCAGTGCCGGTGGGCGACATAGACCATCCCCTGACGCAGGGTCTCCGCGAACAGCAGGGGATCGCTCAGACCGTTCTCGTCCGGGTGGTAGAGCGCGTGGTCGCGCGGCCACTGGGCGGCGACGACGAACTCGCGGTCACCGACACAGGCGCCGTCGGTGACGAACACCTCCGCGACGGAGCTGCGGTGCACCAGCTCACGCGTCACGGGACGTGCAAAGCTCAACGAATCACAGGCGTGGGCCATTGCTGACGCCTGCGGGATGCTGGGATGATTGAGCACGACTGACATCTGGGATTCGCCTCCCCCGTACTGGAAGAACCAGGACCATGCGAACTAACAGACGTGCGGCGCCCTTCGGCACGAAATTAATATACCTTCGGGAAGGTATCTTGCAAGGCTCGGGCGGAGCGCAGCGGATGATCGGTCATTTCTGCTGGTCAGAGGGGCGAAACCCACGAAGTGTCCGCACCTGCCCCGGCCCCATCCCCCCACGAACCGGCCACCGAAAGCAGCGGACGGCACGGCACGAATGGACGTCATGAGCGAACACAGCGACGCGACACAGACCTCGCACATCCCCGTCGGCACCTCGGTCGACGACACCTCGCACCTCAAGCAGGAGCGCGCCATCCGCACCCGGCGCACCATCCTCGACGCGGCCGCGGAGGTCTTCGCCCGGCACGGCTACCCGAACGTCACCATCAAGGACATCGCCGACTGCGCGGAGATGACCAAGGGCGCGGTGTACTTCCACTTCTCCAACAAGGAGGCCCTCGCGGTCGCCGTGACGGAGGAGTTCTACCGCAGGCTCAACGAGATCGTCGCCCCCGCGCTCGAGGGCGACCACTCCTCGCCCTCGACGGTGGTGGACGTGCTGCTGCGCACCGCACGCGGGTTCCGCGACGACGTCTACGTCAAGGCGGGAGCGCGCCTGCAGATCGAACGCCCCTACATCAAGGCGGAGATGCCGGTCCCGTACGTCGGTTTCACGTCACTGATCGTCGAACTCCTCCAGGAGTGCCGGGCCGCGGGCCGACTGCCGGAGAGCGCGGCGCCCGAGGCCCTGGCCAGGGTCCTGGTCTCCGCCCTGTTCGGCGCCCAGCACATCTCCTGGGTGCAGAACGACCGGGCCGACATCGTGGAGCGGGTCGAGGAGATCCTCGACGCCTTCGCCCTGCTGTCGGTGCCGGCGCGGTAGGACCGACTGGCCGGGGAGGTGCGGCGGGAGCCGGTGGACCGCTCCGGTCGCCGCACCCGCCACGCCGTCCGGCGGCGGGGACGGTTCAGTCCAGGAAGGCGGCCTCTATCCAGCGTCGCAGCGCGCCCGGACGCATGCGGTGCAGCCGGTCCGCGCTGTCGGACACTTCCTGCGGACCGCCGACCGCCAGGAACTTCTCCCGCACCAGATCCGCGTGCCGGACCCGGGTCTCCGGGCCGGCCGCACCGACCGGAATCAGCCGGGTGCGCGACACCGTACGGCCGTCGGTCAGCCGGACGGTGACCCGGGCGCCGGTGGCCTTCGCGGCGCGGGAGAAGTCCCGGTCGTCGGCGCTCAGCGGGCCCAGCAGGTCGACCAGCTCGTCCCCGCCGAAGCCGCGCAGCCACGGCACGGCACGCTCCCCCGCCTCCCGTACCGCCTCGCCGAAGGGCGCGTCGGACAGGAACAGTTCGCGCGTCATCTCGGTGTCGTGCTCCAGGCGCACCCGCCGGGCCAGCGCCCAGCGGGCCGGGTCGTCCAGGTGCGGGGAGGAGAAGTCGTCCACGGTGAACTCGCCGGTGAGCAGGGTGGTCGCGACGGGGTAGGGCACGTCGAGGACCAGGGCGCCGAGCGGGGAGCCCGGACCGTTGACGTACCGGGCGGCGCGCTCACCGGCGAAGAGGGTGTACAGGGACGCCTCGACGACCACCTCCGCCACGTCCTCGGGCCGCAGGCCGCCCAGTTCCCGGTGGATCTCGGTGGCACAGTCCACGGCCGCGTCGATGCCCGGCCCGCCGGGGTGCATCTTGAAGGAAAGCGTGTCGGTGTGCCAGCGCCGGCCCAGCCCCTTGGCCACCGCCTGCGGCAGCGGCACGGTGGCGAACCGGGCGAGGAAGCCGTCCTCGTGCTCGACGATGTCGGGAGCGCCGCGCAGCCCCGCGTACGCCGCGTCGCAGGCGTCCATGGCGGTGCGCACCGGGGTGAAGGTGTTGAACAGGCGGGCGTCGCTGGCCAGGAAGGCGCGCATCAGGGGCCAGTTGGGCATGGCGAAGGCCAGCCCGAAGGCGTTCTCGAAGAGCGCGGCCGGGGCCCGGTCGCAGTGCAGCCGGCCGGCCACCGCGCCCGCCAGGTGCGTGTGCACGGCGCTCTGGCCGCGCAGCGGGCCGAGGGTGGCCGAGGCGGTGATGCGGGCCGCGCACTCGTTGGCCGCGACGACGGCGGTCAGCAGGGACAGCCCGTCGAGCCGGCGGGTGTAGGCGAAGGCGAGCGGTACCGCGACGGTGGAGTTCGACAGATGCCCGGCGTAGGCGGTGTCGTCGAGATTGAGCCAGGACCCGAGGGCGGCGAAAACGCCCGCTGCGGTGCGCGGGTCGCGCTGCATGGGGTGCCCGAAGGCCGCCACCAGCCGCCGTCCCAGCGGGTGCTGGAGCCCGGCCCTGATGGATGCGGCCTGCGAGAGCACCTGACTGGCGGCGAGCTTCAGCACCCGGCACGGGATGTGCTCGGGGCGCAGCGTCGCCGCCCACTGGGACAGTTCACGCAGCGGGGTGTCGGTGGGGCGGCGAGGACGCCTGGGCGCCGTGCTCCCCCAGTCGTCGCACAGCGCCCTGGCCACGCTCTCACCGAGTACTGCCGTCATGGCGCGAGGCACCTCTCTTGCCGTACGCCGGCCGGGGCGTGCCGTGGCCGGCGGCTGGTCGCTCCGGGCGGGTGGGAGCGGCGGCGGGAGCACCGTCGGCCGGTGCTCCCGCCGCCGCGGGAGGGGTTCAGGCTGCCGGCACCTTGTCCAGGAAGCCGTAGACGGCCTTGATGCGGCCCGCCTCGTCGGCGACCAGGACGTCGAAACCGATCGCGATCGGCTCGGCGCCGGGCTCGGTGACCAGGCCCCACTGGAACCGGGCCTGGTTGTGGTGGGCGTCGACCGTGCCGTGCAGTTCGAAGGTCAGGCCCTTGAACTGCTCGCGGGCACCCGCCACCACCGCGCCGAAGCCCTCGTGGCCCTCGACGGCGGCGAGCGGGTCGATGTACGGGGCGTCGGCGGTGAAGAGCTCGGCGATGGCCGCCGCGCGCTTATCGGCGTCCGCCTCGTTCCAGATGGCCAGGTAGCGGTCGACGGTGGTGGTCAGGTCGCTCATGTGTGTTCTCCTCGTTTGCATCGGTGCGGCTGACCCGACGTGCCGTCGCAAGGCGTGCGGTACGACGGGGGTTCTGGATGTCTCAGGGGGTCTCGGGGCGGTCCGGGGCCGGGGCCCACACGGGGAGGGCGCCGGGGAGGACCTCGAAGGTGGCCGTGGGGCCGATGCCGTGCTGGTACTCGCCGTCGTGCTCCAGCGGCAGCCGGCGGCCGTCGGTGCGCTCCACGGTGATGGTCCGGCCGCGCGCGTACCGCGTGGCGGGGTGGCCGATGTGGGCGGCGGTCAGGGTCAGCCGCGGCACGTCGGCCGCGGCGATCCCGTCGCCGATGACGCAGACGTCCAGCAGGCCGTCGTCGAGCAGCGAGTCGGGCAGGACGTTGAACCGGCCGCCGCGGTAGGGGCCGCCGCCGACGTTCGCGAGGACGGTCGGGCCCTCGTGCACGACCCGCCCGTCGACGATGACCCGGCCCGGGTACGGCGCGTAGCCCGCGGCGGTGTCGGCGAAGGCGCGAGCGTAGCGCTCGCGGCCGGTCAGCGGCAGGTCGCGGGCGGTGATCAGCGCGTCGGCGATCACGCCGGAGCAGGCACCCAGGTAGACGTACTGACGGGTCTCGGCGAGGCGGGCCAGGTCCAGGCGGCGCGGGCGGGCGCTGCCGCCGATACCGGAGTCGGTGAGGATCGCCTTGAGGGACTCCGTCCAGGGGCGGTCGCCCCACAGCATCTTGTAGCCGGAGTTGCCGGTGCCGCCGGGCACCACCGCGAGCGTGGCGCGCCCGGAGGCGGGCACCAGGCCCTGGACGGCCTCCCTGACGGTGCCGTCGCCGCCGATGACGACGACCAGGTCGGGGGCGCCGGTGGGCCGTTCGAGGGCCCTGCGCACCGCGACGGTGGCGTCACCCGGTCCGGTGGTCGGGTGCACCTCGGTGCGCTCCAGGTACGAGTCGCACAACTGGCGCACCTGTTCCACCAGTTCCGGGCTGTGGCTGCCGGAGGCCGGGTTGGCCAGGACCAGTGCCCGGGTCGGGACCGGGGCTGCTGTATCTGCCATGCGGGCGTACTCCTTCGTCGGACGGTGCCGGCGGGGCCGGGGCCGCGCCTGCGGCTCCGGGCCCACGACGTCGACTCTGCCGCCGACCGCTGTCACGGCGCTGACGTGCGGCTGACGCCGGCGAGGCGCAGGGGCACGGGGAGGCAGGGCACACGCCGGGCACGGGGACGCGGGGCCGAGGGCACGCCTGGCCCGCCGCGGAC
>NZ_WWIC01000191.1:0-14438 GCF_009872555.1 Streptomyces sp. SID5643 | reverse complement strand
ACGACGAGGTTCGAACTCGCGACCTCAACCTTGGCAAGGTTGCGCTCTACCAACTGAGCTACGTCCGCATGCGCTCCCGGTCAGCTTTCACCGACCGGTGCAGGCACCAGCCTACCTGATCCACAGGAGTGGTCGGTATGGCGATGCAGAGCGGGTGACAGGAATCGCACACTGCGCCTTCCCCCTGGAAGGGGGATGTTCTACTACTGAACTACACCCGCATGTTTCCGTGAGCCGGGCCTTTCGGCCTCGCCCCTCGGCGTGCTCCAGACTCTAGCTGATCAGCCCGGGGGCTGCGCAAGTCGGTTGCCGCGAGGGGCGGGTGGCCGGCCGTGGGGCCGGGCTCGACGGGCCGTCACTGCGCGGCGGTGAACGCCTCGTAGACCTTCTTGGGGATGCGCCCGCGCGCGGGGACCTCCATCTTGTTGGCCTGGGCCCAGGCGCGCACGGCCGAGGGGTCGGGGGCGACCTCCGTCTGCCGGTACGCCTTGCCCGAGCGGGACCGCTTGCGGCCGGCCTCCACATAGGGCGCGAGCGCCTGCCGCAGTTCTCCGGCGTTGACTTCGCTCAGGTCGATCTCGTACGACTTGCCGTCCAGTCCGAAGGCGATCGTTTCCGTCGCTTCCGAGCCGTCGATGTCGTCAAAGAGAGTGACCACGACCTTCTGCGCCACGAATATCGGTCCCTTCATGCGGCACTTTGCCAATTCATTTGTACAGTGCCTGGCAATACATTGTGAAGCCCGACTAAATCCTTCCGCGTGTCAGAAGGCAATGGGTGCCGGGTGTCGATCCGGAATCTTTCCCCGAAAATTTCGCGTGCGGGTCCGTCGATGCCGGACCGTGATGACGGTCTCGTAGTTTCCTACAAGTCGACGCGCGTAGAATTTTTGTGCGGGTAGTCTGAAGGAACCTGCTCAGCACCACACACCGGGAGTGCCAGTGGCACGCGTCGTAGTCGACGTCATGCTCAAGCCGGAGATCCTCGACCCCCAGGGCCAGGCGGTGCAGCGCGCACTGCCGCGGCTGGGTTTCGACGGGATCTCGGACGTCCGCCAGGGAAAGCGTTTCGAACTGGAAGTTGACGGGCCGGTCGACGAGGCCGCCCTCGCCCGCATTCATGATCTTGCGGAGTCCTTCCTCGCGAACACCGTGATCGAGGACTTCACGATCCGTGTCGAGGAAGTCGCGGAGGCCGTGAAGTGACCGCTCGTATTGGCGTCGTCACTTTTCCCGGCAGCCTGGACGACCGTGACACACAGCGCGCGATCCGGGTCGCGGGCGCCGAGCCGGTCGCCCTGTGGCACAAGGACAAGGACCTCAAGCAGGTCGACGCCGTGGTGTTGTGCGGTGGTTTCTCCTACGGCGACTATCTGCGCGCCGGGGCCATCGCCCGTTTCTCGCCGGTGATGGAGCCCCTGCTGGAGCAGGCGAAGGCCGGTCTGCCGGTGCTCGGCATCTGCAACGGCTTCCAGATCCTCACCGAGGCCCATCTGCTGCCGGGCACGATGCTGCGCAACGACCACCTGCACTTCATCTGCCGCGACCAGAAGCTGCGGGTGGAGAACGCCGAGACCGCCTGGACCACCGACTACTCGGCGGGCCAGGAGATCCACATCCCGCTGAAGAACAACGACGGGCAGTACGTCGCCGACGAGCGCACCCTCGACGAGCTGGAGGCCGAGGGCCGGGTCGCCTTCCGGTACGTCGACTTCAACCCGAACGGCTCGCAGCGCGACATCGCCGGTGTCACCAACGCGGCCGGGAACGTCGTGGGCCTCATGCCGCACCCCGAGCACGCCGTCGAGCCGCTGATCGGCACCGGTCGCACCGACGGCCTCCCGTTCTTCACCTCGATCCTCAAGAAGCTGGTCAACGCATGAGCCGGACGCCTCTGGACACGGTCGAGCACGCGGCCGCGACCCCCGACGTCGAGCTGCCCTGGGCCGAGCTGGGCCTGAAGAAGGACGAGTACGAGAGGGTCGTCGAGATCCTCGGCCGCCGCCCCACCGGCGCGGAGCTGGCCATGTACTCGGTCATGTGGTCCGAGCACTGCTCGTACAAGAGCAGCAAGGTGCACCTGCGCCAGTTCGGCGAGAAGGCCCCCGAGTCCGACGCGATGCTCGTCGGCATCGGCGAGAACGCCGGTGTCGTCGACGTCGGCCAGGGCTACGCGGTCACCTTCAAGGTGGAGTCGCACAACCACCCCTCCTACGTCGAGCCCTACCAGGGCGCGGCCACCGGCGTCGGCGGCATCGTCCGCGACATCATCGCGATGGGCGCCCGCCCGGTCGCGGTCGTCGACCCGCTGCGCTTCGGCGCGGCCGACCACCCCGACACCAAGCGCGTCCTGCCGGGCGTCGTCGCCGGCATCGGCGGCTACGGCAACTGCCTGGGGCTGCCCAACATCGGCGGCGAGGTCGTCTTCGACGCCTGTTACCAGGGCAACCCGCTGGTCAACGCCGGCGCCATCGGCGTCATGCGGCACGAGGACATCCACCTCGCGAAGGCCTCCGGCGCCGGCAACAAGGTCATCCTCTACGGGGCCCGCACCGGCGGCGACGGCATCGGCGGCGCCTCCATCCTGGCCTCCGAGACCTTCGACGACGCCAAGCCCTCGAAGCGCCCGGCCGTGCAGGTCGGCGACCCCTTCCAGGAGAAGCTCCTCATCGAGTGCACCCTGGAGGCCTTCGCCGAGAAGCTGGTCGTCGGCATCCAGGATCTCGGCGCGGCGGGCCTGTCCTGCGCGACGAGCGAGCTGGCGTCCAACGGCTCCGGTGGCATGCGCGTCACCCTGGACGACGTCCCGCTGCGCGACTCCACGCTCTCGCCCGAGGAGATCCTCATGAGCGAGTCGCAGGAACGGATGTGCGCGGTCGTCGAGCCGGAGAAGGTCGACCGCTTCCTGGAGATCTGCGAGAAGTGGGACGTCATCGCCACCGTCATCGGTGAGGTGACCGACGGCGACCGCCTGGAGATCTACTGGCACGGCGGCAAGATCGTCGACGTCGACCCGCGCACGGTGGCGCACGAGGGCCCGGTCTACGAGCGCCCCTACGCCCGGCCCTCCTGGCAGGACGAGCTCCAGGCGGACGACGCGAACAAGCTGCCCCGGCCGGAGACGTCCGAGGAGCTGAAGGACCAGGTCCTGAAGCTGGTCGGCTCTCCGAACCAGGCCTCCAAGTCCTGGATCACCAGCCAGTACGACCACTTCGTGCAGGGCAACACCGTCCTCGCCCAGCCCGAGGACTCCGGCATGATCCGGATCGACGAGGAGACCGGCCTCGGCGTGGCCATCGCCACGGACGGCAACGGCCGGTACGCCAAGCTCGACCCGTACCACGGCGCCCAGCTGGCCCTGGCGGAGGCGTACCGCAACGTCGCCACCACCGGCGCCAAGCCGCTCGCCGTCTCCGACTGCCTGAACTTCGGCTCGCCCGAGGACCCGGCGGTGATGTGGCAGTTCGCGGAGGCCGTGCGCGGTCTGGCGGACGCCTGCCAGCAGCTGGGCACCCCGGTGACCGGCGGCAACGTCTCCCTCTACAACCAGACGGGCGAGGCGGCCATCCACCCGACCCCGGTCGTCGCGGTCCTCGGCGTCATCGACGACGTGGCCCGCCGCACGCCGGTCGCCTTCCAGGAGGAGGGCCAGCTGCTCTACCTCCTCGGCGACACGCGGGAGGAGTTCGGCGGCTCGGCCTGGTCGCAGGTCGTGCACGACCACCTCGGTGGTCTGCCTCCGAAGGTCGACCTGGAGCGCGAGCGGCTGCTGGCCGAGATCCTGATCTCCGCGTCCCGCGACGGCATGATCGACTCCGCGCACGACCTGTCCGACGGCGGTCTGATCCAGGCGGTCGTCGAGTCGGCGCTGCTGGGCGGCAAGGGCGCCCGCCTGATCGTCCCGGACGGTCTGGACGCCTTCACCTTCCTCTTCTCCGAGTCGGCGGGCCGTGCGGTCGTGGCCGTGCCGCGGTCGGAAGAGGTCCGCTTCAACGACATGTGCGGTGCGCGGGGCCTGCCCGTCACCCGCATCGGTGTCGTCGACGGCGACACCGTGGACGTCCAGGGCGAGTTCGCGCTCACCCTGTCCGAGCTGCGCGAGGCGCACGAGGGCACGATCCCGGCGCTGCTGAAGTAGGCAACCCGTTCCGAAGCCCCCGCCCGGTCCGCCGGGCGGGGGCTTCGCTCTGCCCGGACGGCTGCGGGTACCGGGAACTCTTGCACGAGATTACGTAGTTCCGTAATATCGAAGCATGGACCTGGAACAGCGCGTCACAGACCTTGAACGCCGTCTGGTGGCCCTGGAAGGCGCCCGGCACACCGACCCCCGCATCGACGGGGGCGACTTCTGGGCTCTGAACGGGCTGAGGGAGCACCTGTCCGAGGCGGGGGTGGAAGACGGCGGTGTCCTCTACACCGGTTCCGTGGGCCTGCCGACGGGTGAGGAGTACTCCTGGCAGCTGACTCTCCTCACGGAGGACCTGCTGGAGGGCGACTGGACGACGGCCGCCGAGTCGTTCGCGGCGCTCGGCCACCCGGTCCGGATCCGTCTGCTCCGCGAGATCCTCGGCGGCCGGCGCACCGCGACCGAACTCGCCGAGCTGGACGAGGTCGGCACCACCGGCCAGATCTACCACCACCTGCGCCAGCTCACCGCCACGGGCTGGCTCCACACGACCGGCCGGGGCCGCCACGAGGTGCCACCGGGCCGGGTCGTACCGCTCCTGGTGGCCCTGGCGACGACCCGCCCGTAGCGGAACCGGGGGAGAACCGAATGTCCGCACGCAAGCTCGGCATGGTGACCTACCGCGTTCTGTGGCTGGTCTTCTTCGGACTGATAGCCGCCGACCTGGGTTTCGGCCTGTCGGCCGGCCCCTGGTGGTGGAACTTCGCGCCGGTGGTCCTGGCGTACACCGTTGTCCTCCTGGTCAACCGGTGGGGCGGCGCCCCCGACCGGCCTCGCGCGCCCCGTGAGCCCGTCGAGGTCGCTCCGCCCGTCACCGGCCGCTGGTCCGCGCTGAACAGCCCGGCCGACCGCACGCCCAGCCACGGCGTGCACAGCTACGGCCAGACGTTCGCCATCGACATCCTGGCCGAGCCCGAGCCGGGTGCCCGCCCGGCCTTCGGATGGCTGTGGCCGCTCGCCCGCCGTGCCCAGGACTTCCCGGCCCACGGCGCCCCTGTCCTGGCGGTCGCCGACGCCACGGTCGTACGTGCGCGAGGCCGGCAGCGCGACCACCTCAGCCGCACCTCCTTGCCCGGGCTGCTGTACCTGATGCTCGTCGAGGGGACGGTGCGCGAGATGGCGGGCGTCAGCCGCATCCTCGGCAACCACCTGGTCCTCGACCTCGGCCACGGCACCTTCGCCGCCTACGCCCACCTCCAGCGCGGCTCCCTCACCGTCCGCGAGGGCGATCGCGTCCGCGCCGGACAACTGGTCGCCCGCTGTGGCAACTCCGGCAACTCCTCCGAACCGCACCTGCACTTCCAGCTGATGGACGGCCCGGATCCGGACGCGGCCCGGGGTGTCCCCTTCACCTGGCACGGCATCGGGGTCCCCCGCAACGGCGAGACCTTCGAGGCACCCCCCACTGTCACAGCCCGCGCCTAGGCTGGCCCCCATGCCCCCGGCCAAGAAGCGCACCCGCAGCTACGACCCCGTCAAGATCCGCGCAGCCGTGCTCGCCCAGTTCGGGCACGTACGGCAGGCCGTTCCGGCGCTCACCCCCGAGCAACTGGATCTCCCCACCCGGCTCGGCGACTGGACGGTGCGGGAACTCGCCGCGCACGTGACCATGGCCGTGGAGACGGTCAGCCGCAACCTCGACCGCGAGGAACCGGCGAAGGCGGACCTGGCCCTGCTCGACTGGCCCTTCGCCACCGCCGCCCGCGCCCTGGGCATCGCCGACGACACCCGGCGGCTCGCCGATGCCCATCCCGACCTCCACGCCCTCTACGCGAGCACCGCGGAGCGCCTCACCAAGGCCCTGGCCGATGCCCCCGGCACCCGCCTGCTCCCCACCCGCACCGGCGCCCTGCCCCTCGCCGACTACCTCGTCACCCGCACCGTCGAGCTCGTCGTCCACACCGACGACCTCAACGCCGCCGTCCCCGGCCTGGACATCCCCTACGACCGGCAGGCCCTGGCCGCCTGCACCCGGCTGCTCGCCGATGCGCTGGCCGCGAAGGCGCCCGGGGGCTCGACGGAGGTGCGGGTGCCGCCGTACGCGGTGGTGCAGTGCGTGGAGGGGCCGCGGCACACCCGGGGCACCCCGCCCAGCGTCGTCGAGACGGACCCGCTGACCTGGATCCGGCTGGCCACCGGGCGGGTGGAATGGGCGCAGGCCCTCCAGCAGGCCAAGGTCAGCGCGAGCGGAGAGCGGGCGGACCTGTCGGCCCATCTGCCCCTGATGCAATAAGGGGAACCGATCCGCCCGGGTCGCCCGTCGAAGGGGCATGGACAGGCAGAAGCAGCGCATGACCCTGACGGCCGCAGCCATGCTCGTCCCGCTCCTGGCGGCCTGTGGCAGCGAGAAGGCGGGGGGCGGCAGCGGCTCGGTCGGCGCCGACAAGCCGATCACCGGTGTGCGGTGGAACGTGGAGAGTGTCACCGCGGACGGCAGGACGCAGAAGGCCCCGTCCGGCGCCCACGTGACCCTCGACAAGGGCCGGGCCGAGGGCAGCCTCGGCTGCAACACATTCAGCGCCGAGGCCACCGTCGACGGCGACCGCGTCCGGCTCGGCAAGACCAGGGCCACCCAGATGGCCTGCGAGGGCACGCCCGTCGCGTTCGAGACGACCCTCGTGAAGGCCTTCTCGGACCAGGAGCTGACGGCGAAGACGGACGACGACCGTCTCACCCTCACCACCGGCCGGGGCGACACCGTCCGCCTGACCGAGGCGAAGGACGCCCCGCTGGCCGGCACCAGGTGGACCGTCACGACACCGAAGGCCGACGGCCGCGCCCACCTCACCTTCGACGAGAAGAAGGGCACCGTCTCCGGCCGCCTCGGCTGCAACAAGGTGAACGCCCAGGCCACGGTCAGCGACGGCCATATCACCCTCGGCCCCCCTGCCACGACCCGAATGATGTGCGAAGACTCACTCATGACCGCCGAGAAGACCCTGCTGCGACTTTTCGACGGGAAGCCGAAGTACCGAGTCGATCACCAAACCCTCACGCTGACCAGCGAAAACGGGACGAGTGTGCGAGCGGTCGCCGAGCAGTGATCCACCGGAAAGTCCGCTATCCCCAATTCGGACCAGTGGTCGACCTCGCCTACACTCGGTGGCGTGCCACGTGGTGACGGACGACTCAACCACGACCTGCTCCCCGGTGAGAAGGGCCCCCAGGACGCTTGTGGCGTCTTCGGTGTCTGGGCTCCGGGCGAAGAGGTCGCCAAGCTCACGTACTTCGGGCTCTACGCCCTCCAGCATCGAGGCCAGGAATCCGCGGGAATCGCGGTCAGCAACGGCTCACAGATCCTCGTCTTCAAGGACATGGGCCTGGTCTCGCAAGTCTTCGACGAGACCTCCCTCGGCTCGCTCCAGGGTCACATCGCGGTCGGACACGCCCGCTACTCGACCACTGGTGCCTCCGTCTGGGAGAACGCCCAGCCGACCTTCCGCGCGACCGGACACGGATCCATCGCGCTCGGCCACAACGGCAACCTCGTCAACACCGCCCAGCTCGCCGAGATGGTCGCCGACCTGCCCAAGCAGGAAGGCGGCCGCACCCCGCGCGTCGCGGCGACCAACGACACCGACCTGCTGACCGCGCTCCTGGCGGCCCAGGTCGACGAGGACGGCAAGCCCCTGACCATCGAGGAGGCCGCCCACACGGTCCTCCCGCAGGTCAAGGGAGCCTTCTCGCTCGTCTTCATGGACGAGCACACCCTGTACGCGGCCCGCGACCCGCAGGGCATTCGCCCGCTGGTCCTCGGCCGGCTGGAGCGCGGCTGGGTGGTCGCCTCCGAATCCGCAGCCCTCGACATCTGCGGCGCCTCTTACGTCCGCGAGATCGAGCCGGGCGAGTTCGTCGCCATCGACGAGAACGGCCTGCGCACCTCCCGCTTCGCGGAAGCGAAGCCCAAGGGCTGTGTCTTCGAGTACGTGTACCTGGCCCGCCCGGACACCGACATCGCCGGCCGGAACGTGTACCTCTCCCGCGTGGAGATGGGCCGCAAGCTCGCCAAGGAAGCCCCGGTGGAGGCCGACCTGGTGATAGCGACCCCGGAGTCCGGCACGCCCGCGGCGATCGGCTACGCGGAAGCCTCCGGCATCCCCTTCGGCGCCGGCCTCGTCAAGAACGCCTACGTCGGCCGGACGTTCATCCAGCCCTCGCAGACCATCCGCCAGCTGGGCATCCGCCTGAAGCTGAACCCGCTGAAGGAAGTCATCAAGGGCAAGCGCCTGGTCGTCGTCGACGACTCGATCGTGCGCGGCAACACCCAGCGCGCCCTGGTCCGCATGCTCCGCGAGGCGGGCGCGGCCGAGGTCCACATCCGGATCTCCTCGCCGCCCGTGAAGTGGCCCTGCTTCTTCGGCATCGACTTCGCCACCCGCGCCGAGCTCATCGCCAACGGCATGACGATCGACGAGATCGGCACCTCCCTGGGCGCCGACTCCCTGGCCTACATCTCCATCGACGGCATGATCGACGCGACCACCATCGCCAAGCCGAACCTGTGCCGCGCCTGCTTCGACGGCGAGTACCCGATGGAGCTCCCGGACCCCGAGCTGCTCGGCAAGCAGCTGCTGGAGACGGAGCTGGCCGCCGGCCCGGCCGCCACGGCCGCCGCCGACGCGATCCGCCGCCCGTAGACGGCCCGTAACACCTGCCGTACGACACAAAGGTTCTTATCGTCATGCCTGACACAACTGGTGCCAGCTACGCAGCCGCGGGCGTCGACATCGAAGCGGGCGACCGCGCCGTCGAACTGATGAAGGAGTGGGTGAAGAAGGCCCAGCGCCCCGAGGTCCTCGGCGGCCTCGGCGGCTTCGCCGGCCTCTTCGACGCCTCCGCCCTGAAGAACTACGAGCGCCCCCTGCTGGCCTCCGCCACGGACGGCGTCGGCACCAAGGTCGACATCGCCCGCCGGCTGGGCGTCTACGACACCATCGGCCACGACCTGGTCGCCATGGTCATGGACGACATCGTGGTCTGCGGTGCCGAGCCGCTGTTCATGACCGACTACATCTGCGTCGGCAAGGTCCACCCCGAGCGGGTCGCTGCCATCGTCAAGGGCATCGCCGAGGGCTGTGTGCTCGCCGGCTGCGCCCTGGTCGGCGGCGAGACGGCCGAACACCCGGGCCTGCTGGGCGAGGACGACTTCGACGTCGCCGGCGCCGGTACGGGCGTCGTGGAGGCCGACCGGCTGCTCGGCGCGGATCGCATCCGTACGGGTGACGCGGTGATCGCCATGGCGTCCTCCGGGCTTCACTCGAACGGGTATTCCCTCGTCCGTCACGTCCTGCTGAACCAGGCGGGCCTGGCCCTGGACGCGCACATCGAGGAGCTCGGCCGCACCCTCGGCGAGGAGCTGCTGGAGCCGACGAAGATCTACTCGCTGGACTGCCTGGCCCTGATGCGCACCACCGAGGTGCACGCCTTCAGCCACGTCACCGGCGGCGGGCTCGCGGCCAACCTGGCGCGGGTCATCCCGGACGGCCTGCACGCGATCGTGGACCGCTCCACCTGGACGCCGGCCCCGATCTTCGACCTCGTCGGCCGCACGGGCAGCGTCGAGCGTCTGGAGCTCGAGAAGACCCTGAACATGGGCGTCGGCATGATCGCGATCGTGCCCCAGGAGTCCGTGGACGTGGCCCTGGCGACCCTCACCGACCGCGGCGTGGACGCCTGGGTGGCCGGAGAGATCACGGACCGGGGCGAGCACCCCACCGGTGCCGCCCTGATCGGTGACTACGCGAGCTGAGACCCGGGGGTCGTGACCCTGAGGCAGCACAGAACCCGGTCGGTGACCGAAGTCACCGACCGGGTGAGTGCTCTAGTGCAGGGTCAAGCGCCGCGACGATGCTGCGAGGACTGGTCGTCCTCGTCGTCGTCGTCCTCATAGAGGTCGGCGTACCGTGCGTACAGGTCGTCGTCCTCATCGTCTTCGAACGGCTCGCCGTTAGGCGGCTGCGGATTCGAAGGCGATGCACCCAGCTCCTCAGCCAGGCGTGAGAGGTCAGTCCCACCGCTGTTGTACTTCAGCTGGCGGGCGACCTTCGTCTGCTTGGCCTTGGCCCGGCCGCGCCCCATGGCTCGACCCCCTCAACGACGGGGCTCGACGGCCCCAGAGTCTTGACACGCGTTCATGGTCCGGCACGGTCTCTCTGCGGAGAGACCGGTCCGTAGGGCTTCCACGGTACCTGAGCCCGCGCCCATACGGTACGTCGCCCGCATGACGTGCCCGCGCCCAGGACCTTCGAGGCGCCCCGTCCTCGCTGGTCAACCGCGATTTTAACCACTTATCGGCGGTCGACCCGCCGGTAGAAGTGAGAGTTCTCTCTAACTGCCCACCGGCGGGTACCGGCCAAACGTACGAGGCGCCCCGGATGGCCCGGGTCAGCGCGCCCGGCGGGCCAGGGCCGCGTCGTGCATCCGCTGCTCGGCGATCCGGTCGGCCGCCGCGGCCGGCGGAATGCCGTCCTCCTTCGCACGTGCGAATATGGCCAGCGTGGTGTCGAAGATCTTCGACGCCTTCGCCTTGCACCGGTCGAAGTCGAAGCCGTGCAGCTCGTCGGCGACCTGGATGACCCCGCCGGCGTTCACCACGTAGTCCGGCGCGTAGAGGATCCCGCGGTCGGCGAGGTCCTTCTCCACGCCCGGGTGGGCGAGCTGGTTGTTGGCGGCGCCGCAGACCACCTTGGCGGTCAGCGCGGGCACGGTGTCGTCGTTCAGGGCACCGCCGAGCGCGCAGGGGGCGTAGATGTCGAGGCCCTCGGCGCGGATCAGGGTCGCGGTGTCGGCGACGGCCGTGACGCCCGTCGGGTGCGCCGCGAGGATCCGGCCCACGGCCTCCTCGCGCACGTCCGTGATGACGACCTCGGCGCCCTCCGCCCGCAGGTGCTCGACCAGGTGGTGGCCGACCTTGCCGACGCCCGCGATGCCGACCCGCTTGCCCCGCAGCGAGGGGTCGCCCCACAGGTGCTGCGCGGAGGCCCGCATGCCCTGGTAGACGCCGTAGGCGGTGAGGACGGAGGAGTCCCCGGCGCCGCCGTTCTCGGGGGAGCGGCCGGTCGTCCAGCGGCATTCGCGCGCCACGACGTCCATGTCGGCGACGTACGTACCGACGTCGCAGGCCGTGACGTAACGCCCGCCCAGGGAGGCGACGAACCGGCCGTAGGCGAGGAGCAGCTCCTCGGTCTTGGTCTTCTCCGGGTCGCCGATGATCACGGCCTTGCCGCCGCCGTGGTCGAGACCGGCCATGGCGTTCTTGTACGACATCCCGCGGGCGAGGTTCAGCGCGTCGGCGACGGCCTCGGCCTCGTTGGCGTACGGGTAGAAGCGCGTACCGCCGAGCGCGGGGCCCAGAGCGGTGGAGTGGAGGGCGATGACGGCCTTGAGGCCGCTCGCGCGGTCCTGGCAGAGCACGACTTGCTCATGTCCGCCCTGGTCCGAGTGGAACAGGGTGTGCAGTACATCAGCAGGTGCGCCGGTTACGTCGGTCACTGTGGTGACTCCTGAGTAAGTTGCGGCGGGTGGAGACCAGCTCCCCGTGTGGGTGGCGGGGATCGTTGAGCATGAGATTAGAGCCTGTTCGGCCCGCCGACCGCACAGTGCACAGGATCACCTCCGACCGGAGTACACCCGTGCGACGATTTGCATAGATTTCCCGCGCGATCGTGAGTGGGTTCCGCAGGTTTTCACGGCGGTGCGCGGGGGAGGGAGCAGGCGTGCCCAAGGTGACCTCGGTGATCGTCCCCTACGCGACCTACCTGCGCGTGTACGAACCGCTGGCCGCCTTCCCCGAACCGGAGCGCAGCCACTGGGCCCGCTACGCCCGCCGCACGGACCGGCCTTCGTACCAGGACGAACTCAGGCGCGCCCTGGCCGACTTGGCGCCCGTACCGCCGGTCCCGGTTCCGGTGCACGAGAGCGAGGACGCCTTCGTGCTCGACGTCGACGGCGTCGTCTGCGTGTGCCCCTGGCGCACCCGGCTGCGCGGCTGGCTGGCCCTGGACGAGCTGAGCGAGGAGCTGCCCCCGCCCGTCATGGACGCGGTCCTGCCGCCCGTCCTGCGGCGCCAGGCCTCCCAGGACTACGAGCGCTGGCTGGCGATCAACCCGGACGCCCGCCCGTGGATCCGTACGGCCACCTGGCAGGTGCCGATCAACTGGTTCGTGCTGGTCTCCGACGAGGAGCGCGAGTACGACAAGGGCGACAGCACGGGCGGCCCGCCGGTGCTGCGTTACCGGACCCCCATGGTCCAGGCCCGGCGGCGGGTGGCCCGGGGCCTGCGCGCCCTGAGGGAGGCCATGGACGAGGGGCCGCTGATCGACGGCCTGATGGACGTCGGGCGCTGGCTGGAGGAGTTCCACCCGCGCTCGCTCGTGGAGCTGGACTACGGCGGCCTGGTGCACGCGGTGCCGGCCGGGGCGCTGGAGGACGACCACTCCGCGGCGGACGTGGCCGAGGGCATCGCCGCGCTGCGCAGGGGCGACGGGGCCGCCGCGGGGGAGGCCTACGCCCGGCTCGTGGAGCGGTGGCGTTCGGTGCGGGATCTGCGGTCGGCCAACTGACCCCTGACCTTGATCTCCGTACAGACCGCTCGCATTCGGTCACGAACTGACGTTTGACGAACCGCCCGATGTGGGGTTTCGTCCTCGCACCGAGTTCCTGAAGCGGGCTGTGCGTCTCCTGAGGCGTCGTCAACAAGGGACGTAGGGACCGATCCGGGCAGACCTCTCAAGTAGGCCAAGCGTGACGGACTACACGTACGAGGCTCTTGCGTCCCTTGCCCCTCCTCATGCCAAAATAGGACAAGGAGTCCGGGGAGGGCTCCTTCCGTCCCATGGTCCAGCACTATGGGTGGAATCTCAGCATTGCACGCTTTGGGGGGTCTCGTGACTTCCTGATCACCCTGTGACTGATCGTCACAGCGGTGTGACTGTCCGCTATGGCATGGTCCATCGGCTTCCGTCGCTGATGAACACCTGGAGGGGCAATTCCATCGGTTTGGCCGACGCGGCTGGACAGATGGTGTAGTTGTAGTGCCGAGGACAAGCCGTTCGTCCTATAACCGACTCGACTCGCGTCCGCCATTTCGGGCAACGCGGGTCAAGGTGCAGAATTTAGAGGAAAGAACCGAGAAGGTTCGGTTCTCCCGAGGAGGCCGCTCATGACCGCTCGCACCCCTGATGCCGAGCCGCTGCTGACCCCGGCTGAGGTCGCCACCATGTTCCGTGTGGACCCGAAGACGGTCACGCGGTGGGCGAAGGCCGGCAAGCTCACGTCGATCCGCACGCTCGGCGGGCATCGGCGCTACCGCGAGGCCGAGGTCCGCGCTCTGCTCGCGGGCATCCCGCAGCAGCGCAGCGAGGCCTGAACAACTGAATAACCGGGCAAACCGGCTGGTTCCCCCAACTGGCCGCGGCGTCCGGACCACAGCTCCAAACGACGCGGAGCCTGCCCCAACAGGCCCCACGCCCAAGCCGTTCAAGGCTTTCCAGGCATACAGCAGGGTGCGTCGTCGATCGCGCTGGACTCCGCCGGGTCCAGCGCGATCTTTTTTGTGCGCCCGCGAGGAGTCTGGCGGTCCTGCTGTGGGCAGCCTTGTAGGAGCCTGGGGGAGGGTGTCGGATCGGCTGTGTGCGGCACCTCGGGCAGGGTGCAATTGCACATATTAAATTGACCCATTGTAGGCGGGGTGTAAGTACCGCACTTTCCAAAACCCATGCGGTGACACCCGTCACATACCAAGCGGCTTGTTAGCTCCACCGCAGGTGCTGTAAAGAAGCCGCCGCCTCCAGCAGCCCCTGCCCGCACGGGTGTTGAGGGTGCTCGCGGATCAGGCGGAGGCCCGGCTCTCGTCCTCCCGGGCCCGGGCCGTGCCCTGGGCGGCACGCGGTGCGGACTCCAGTGCCAGCCGCAGCAGGTGACGGCAGATCGGGCAGTGCCGGGTGAGGTGCCGGTACGACGACGCGGCCGACAGGTGCGCGCGCAGCAGAGCCCGCGTCTCGTGCCTCGCCGCTGTCGCCATGTGCCACCTCCAGGAGGCCGCACGGACGACGGCCCTGGTTCTGGGGTACCGACGGATTGAGGGGCCGTCAAGACGGCGTGTGACGCCCCGAAGGGCCTGCGAGGAGGTCAGGGCACACGAAAGAGCCCGGATCCGAAGATCCGGGCTCTTTCACTGCGGTCCTGACGGGATTTGAACCCGCGGCCTCCACCTTGACAGGGTGGCGAGCACTCCAAACTGCTCCACAGGACCA
>NZ_WWIC01000190.1:0-19111 GCF_009872555.1 Streptomyces sp. SID5643 | reverse complement strand
GGCCGGGGGTCGGTACGGTGCCAGCGCGGGCGGGCGTCGGTGCCGCGGCGGCCCGCGACCGAGGCACAGCGCGGGCACTGGCGCCGCACACGGTCCGCGGCGCCGCCGGACTCGGGGAAGGTGTCCGGCCAGCCGACGTGCGGGAAGCGGACCAGCCGGGAACGGCTCAGGGACAGGCCGCAGACCGTCTCGTTGCGGCCCGGTTCCCAGGCGTGCACCTCACCGGAGGGCAGCCGGCGCCGCCCCTCCTCCTCGTCGGTCCACTGCCCGGACGCCGCGACGGCGTACTGCTTGCCACGCGCCACGGCGCTCAGCCGGCCGCGTGGTCGACGTGCAGCCGCACCTGCTCCTCCAGCCGCCGCAGGCTGCTGTCCAGGGCGTCGGTCACGGCCCGCTCGCCCGGGTCGTGACCGTCGTCGAAGAACGACAGGTGCACGGTCACCTCACTGGCTCCGCCGTCGAGCCCGGCGACCTGGAGCCAGCCCGCGTACGCGCCCTGGTCACGGGTGCCCCATTCGAGCCGCATCTGCTCGGGCCTGGCCCGGAACAGGGCGGAGGTGTCCTCGTCGGTGCGGTCCTCGTGCACGGTGACGGCCGGCAGCCTTCCGGCCTCCACGTGCAGCGCCTCCGGCAGCCAGCTGTCCAGCCGGCCGACGTTCGCGGCCTCGTCGAAGACGTGCTCCGGCTGTGCGGGCATCGTGCGGGAACGTTCGTACTCGTTCATCGCCTTACCGGCCTCGTCTCGGGGGTCGTAGCGCCCACCGCGTTCCCGCTCTGCCTGCGGCCAATCGCGAAAGGCCCCGTCCGCAGCGGTCGAGGACGGGGCCTGGCCCTCCGGTCAGAACCTGGGCTGCGGGGACTGCGCCCGGACCAGTTCCCGCGCCTCCGCCTCCGTCGCCACGGACGGCGGGGAACCGGCCAGCGGCTGGTTGGCGGTCTCGCGCATGCACAGCACGGCGATGACGCCGATGACCGCGGCGCCGGTGGCGTAGTACGCCGGCATGAGGGTCGAGTCGAAGGTGCTGATCAGAGCGGTGATCACCAGGGGTGTCGTACCGCCGAAGACCGAGGTGGCCAGGTTGTAGGCCACCGAGAGCGAGCCGTAGCGCACCTGCGTCGGGAAGATCGCCGGGAGCGCCGCCGACATCGTGCCGAGCATCGGCAGCAGGGAGAGCCCCATCAGCAGCAGGCCCAGGGTGATGAGGACGACGTCACCTTGCCTGATGAGCCAGAACGACGGCAGGGAGAGGAACAGGAATCCGAGCATCCCCGTCATCAGCAGCGGCTTGCGCCCGAAGCGGTCCGAGAGCCGTCCGACCTGGTTGATGAGGAGCATCTGCAGCACCATCACCACGACCAGGATCAGCAGGCCGTGGTTGGTGCCGTAGCCCAGCTCGTCGGACAGGTACGTCGGCATGTACGACAGCAGCATGTAGTCGGTGATGTTGTACGCCGCGACCAGCGCGAGGCACAGCAGCAGCGACCGCCAGTACCGGGTGAAGATCCTGCCGAGGTCGGCGGCCGCCGAGGTCTCCACGGCGTCGGCGGCCTCGCTCGCCTTCGCCTGGCCGCCCTCCAGCTTCTGGAAGGCGGGCGTCTCGTCCAGCTTGAGCCGCAGGTAGAGCCCGATCAACCCGAGCGGGGCCGCGACCAGGAACGGCACGCGCCAGCCCCACGACAGCATCTGCTCGTCGCTGAGGAGGGTTTGCAGGAGGACGACGAGACCGGAGGCCCCGACGTAGCCGGCCAGCGTGCCGAGCTCCAGGAAGCTGCCGAAGAAGCCGCGCCGCTTGTCGGGCGCGTACTCGGCGATGAACGTCGAGGCGCCCCCGTACTCCCCGCCGGTCGAGAAGCCCTGCACCAGCCGGAAGAAGATCAGCAGGGCCGGGGCCCACAGACCGATCGCGGCGTGCGAGGGGACCAGGCCGATGGCGAAGGTCCCCACCGCCATCATGATCATGGTGAGGGAGAGGATGCGCTTGCGCCCGACCTTGTCCCCGAGCGGCCCGAAGACCATGCCGCCCAGGGGGCGCACGAGGAAGGCCACCGCGAACGTCGCGAAGGACCCCAGCAGCTGGGCGGTGTCGCTGCCGGAGGGGAAGAAGACCCTCCCGATGGTCGACGCCAGATAGCTGTAGATGCCGAAGTCGTACCACTCCATGGCGTTGCCGAGGGCGGCGGCCTTGGTGGCGCGCTTGACCGCCGCGTCATCGGTCACCGTGATGTCGCTGCGGCGCAGCTTCGGGTGACGGCGTTTCTCGATCGCCCGGAACAGCACCCGGTGTCGTCTCACAGCCGCGGGGTCCACCGACGCGTCGTTGTCGGTCGCAGCCATCACGTGGTTCCTTTCGCCGGTCGCAACTCCAAGCACAACGCCTGCACGAATCTCGCGCGCTCAAACGACCGCCTTCGCGCGGCGTCCGGCCGGCCACGGAACGTGATGCGCGGGTGCTCAGTGGGAGAGGCGGGTCACCGCACCGTCCGGGAGGATCTGCGGGACGGGTGTGTGCCCGTGCCCCGGCGGGGGAACTTGACTCGCCGGGTGCGCGCCTGGTGAGAGGAGCCCAAGTGACAGCGTCGGCGGAGGGCGGCCGGAACCAGGGCGCGGGGCAGGACGGCTACGAGCCCGACCCGAAGCGGTGGCGGGCCCTGTGGGTGACGCTGGTGGCCGGCTTCATGAGCCTGCTGGACGTGTCGATCGTGGCGGTCGCCCTGCCCACCATCCAGCAGGAGCTGCACGCCTCAGCGGCCGAGGTGCAGTGGGTGGTGTCCGGCTACGCCCTCTCCTTCGGCCTGGCCCTCGTCACCGCCGGGCGCCTCGGTGACGCCTTGGACCGGCGCCGCATCTTCCTCGTCGCCCTCAGCGGCTTCGTGCTGTTCAGCGCGGCCTGCGGAGCGGCCCCGAACATCACGCTGCTGGTGGTGGCCCGGCTCGCCCAGGGCCTGGCGGCCGGCTTCATGGCCCCGCAGAACTCCGCGCTCATCCAGCAGATGTTCCGGGGCGCCGAACGCGGCCGCGCCTTCGGCTTCTTCGGCGCCACCGTCGGCATCTCCTCCGGCGTCGGCCCCCTCGCCGGCGGCCTCATCCTCGCGCTCGCCGACGGCGCCCAGGGCTGGCGCTGGATCTTCTACGTCAACGTCCCCATCGGTATCCTCGCGGTCCTCCTCGGACGCCGCCTGCTGCCCCGCACCCGGCGCTCCGGCCGGGGGTACGTCGACCTGCCCGGCGTCGTGCTCCTCGGCCTCGGTGTCCTCGCGCTCATGTATCCGCTGGTGCAGGCGGAGACCGGCGGCCTCGCCCGGCTGTGGTGGATGTTCCCGGCCGCGGCCGGGCTCCTGTTCGTCTTCACCCGCCGCCAGCGCCGCCTCGTGGACCGCGGTACCCAGCCGCTGCTCGATCCGCGCCTGTTCACCACCGTGCGCGGCTACGCCGTCGGCGCGGGCGTCGGCACGCTCTACTTCATCGGCTTCAGCGGCGTCTGGCTGGTCTTCGCCCTCTTCTACCAGCACGGCCTCGGCTTCTCCCCGCTCGAATCCGGCCTCGCCGTGACGCCCTTCGCCCTCGGCTCGGCGTGCGCGGCCGCCGTCTCCGGGCGGCTGGTGGACCGGCTCGGCCGGCTGCTCACCGTGGGCGGGCTCACGGGCGTGATCCTCGGCCTCGGCGGCGCCGCGCTGCTGCTGCGCTTCGCGCCTCTCGGCATCGCGCCGTGGATCGCCGCCCCGGTCCTGTTCCTCGGCGGTGTCGGCGGCGGGTGCGTGATCTCCCCCAACATCACCATGACGCTGCGGGACGTGCCCGTGCACATGGCGGGAGCGGCGGGCGGCGCCCTGCAGACCGGGCAGCGGCTCGGCGCCGCGGTGGGCACCGCGGCCCTGCCCGGCCTGTACTACCTGGTGCTCGGCAGCAGGAGCGACGACTACCGCGGTGCCCTCTTCCTCGCGATGGTCGCCGGGCTCGTCGGCATGGCCGCGTCGCTGGCTCTGGCGGCGTACGACTGGCGGCGCGACCGGCGGGCCGGGGAGCAGCACCGCGCCTGCCCGGACGACGTCGCCCACAGCCCCGTGCACGCCCGGCAGACCTGAGCGTCCCCGTTCACGAGGGCTGGGGCCGGGGCTCCCGCGAGGCGGGCGCGTCGTCGTCCAGGTCGCCGCGCAGCGCGCCGAGGGTGAAGGCCGTCATGGACGCCAGGATCAGCAGCGCGAGCGGCCCCCAGATCGCGGGAAGGGCCCAGAACGGCCAGTCGTTGGCCGCCTGCGCCCACAGCGTCAGGATCGCCGTGCCGCCCAGGGCCACGCCGTGCCAGCGCACCATCTTCGCCGCGGTCGTGTGCCGCGGCTCGCCCCGGGCGAAGAGCGGCCACAGCCCACCCACGAGGGCCGCCACGCCGAACGAGAGGCAGGCCAGCGCACCACCCAGCCGGTCCTCGGGCCGGCCCACCGGCCCGTCGGACGTCTGCTGCCGCCGGCCCTCGGCGTCCCGCACCTCGACGACCCGGCCGCGCCAGATCACCCCGACGACCTTCTCGCCCGGCTGCATCTCCGACATCACGGGCTCGGTGCGCAGGAACGTCACCTCCCACGGCTCGCCCGACGGCGGCACCAGCTCCGCCTCCGGGGACTCGCTCCGCTCACCGCGGTTCAGGGCGGCCCGCCGCACCGTGAACTCCTGCTCCCACACGCACCCCGACGCCTCGACGGGGACGGAGGCGCAGGCCCGCGCGCCGCGGTACTCCCGCTCCCGCTCCAGCGCCCCGCGGATCTGGAAGGCGGACGCCACCCCGACGCCGAGCGCGACGACCGCGAGCAGCACCCACATCACGGAACGCATCACTCCGTGCCCCGACGAACCCACCGTGCCTCGACCCCCTCCGCGGACGGAAACCCGCGGAGCATTGGAACACGCCTCAGGCGCCGGTGCGGACCCGCCGGCCTTCGACGAAGGTCTCCAGGACCCGGGTGGCGGCGATCTCCTCGGGCGGACCCGCGAACGGGTCGCGGTCGAGGACGACGAGGTCGGCCGCCTTGCCGACGGTGATGCTGCCGGTGATCGCGTCGAGATGGTTCACGTACGCGCTGCCCGCCGTGTACGCGGCGATGGCGGTGCCCAGGTCGACGCGCTGCTCCGGGAAGAAGGCCGGGATGCCCTCGGGGGCCTCGGGGGAGACCCGGTTGACGGCGACATGGATGGCCTGGAGCGGGTCGGGGCTGCTGACGGGCCAGTCGCTCCCGGCGGCGAGGGTCGCGCCGGCGCGCAGCAGGTCCCCGAACGGGTACTGCCAAGCGCCGCGTTCCGCCCCCAGGAAGGGCAGGGTCAGTTCGTCCATCTGCGGTTCGTGGGCGGCCCACAGCATCTGAAGGTTGGCGCTCGCGCCCAGCGTGCGGAAACGGGGCAGGTCGTCGGGGTGGACGACCTGGAGGTGCGCCAGGTGGTGCCGTGTGTCGCGACGGCCGTTGGCGGTCCGGGCGGCTTCCACGGCGTCGAGCGCCTCGCGCACCGCCCGGTCACCGAGGGCGTGGAAGTGCACCTGGAAGCCGTGCGCGTCCAGTTCGGTGACGTACTTCCGCAGCTCGCCCGGTTCCACGAAGCTGATGCCGCTGTTGTCCGAGGCGCAGCCGCAGCCGGTCAGGTAGGGGGACAGCATGGCGGCGGTGTGGTTCTCCGCGATGCCGTCCTGCATGATCTTCACCGTCCCGGCGCGGAACCGGTCCCGGCTCAGCTCCTCCCTCCTGGCGACGAGTTCGGCGATCTGCTCGGCGCCGCGCTCACGGTCCCACCACAGGGCGCCGACGACCCGCGCGGTGAGCAGACCCCGGTCCAGCGCCGCCAGATAGGCCGGGGCCGGGTCGGTCAGGTTGGCGTACGTGCCGACGATGGCGTCCTGCCAGGCCGTGACGCCGTGGGAGTGCAGCACGGCCTGGGCGCGCAGCAGACCGGCGAGCTGCTCCTGCGGCGTGGGATCGGGCACCAGCCTGCCCACCAGGTGGACCGCGCCCTCCTGGAGCATCCCGGTGGGGTTGCCCGCGGTGTCGCGCTCGATCCGGCCGTCGACGGGGTCGGGGGTCCGGGCGTCGATGCCCGCGCGTTCCAGGGCCCGGCTGTTGACCCAGGCGCCGTGGTGGTCGCGGTTGGGCAGGAAGACGGGGCGGTCCGCGACGACCGCGTCGAGGGCGGCGGCCGTGGGGGAGCCGCCGGGGAACGCCTCCAGGGACCAGCCGCCGCCGGTGATCCACTCGACGTCCGGGTGCTCCTTCGCGTACGCCCCGATCCTGCGCAGGTACTCGCCCGCGTCGGTGGTGTCGGCGAGATGGCACAGGCCGAGTTCGAGGCCCGCGCCCATCGGATGGACATGGGCGTCCTGGAAGCCCGGCAGCAGCAGCTTCCCGGCGAGGTCGACGACCTCGGTGCGCGGCCCGGTCAGCTCGCGCACCTCGTCGTGGCCGACGGCGGCGATCCGCCCGCCGCGCACGGCCACCGAGGTGGCGCGGCTGCGGGCCGGGTCGACGGTGTGCACCGGACCGCCGGTCAGGATGAGGTCCGCGGGTCCCTGGGCAGGGGGGTGTGACATCGGGGTGAACTCCAAGGAGGGTCAGACCGCCGTGCGGTCCATCGGCAGGGTGAGGGCTTCGGCGTCGGTGCCGCGCCCGGTGGTGAAGTAGGGCGAGCGCCGGACGTACTTGGCCACGGCGGCCATGACGAGGCCCGCGAGCACGATCACGGTGGGCAGCGAGAACATGAACCAGCCGTTGTCGGGGCTCAGTTCGAAGTGATCGCTCATCGTGAGGTACGAGTATCCGAGGTAGGCGCCGAGGCCCAGCAGCACCAGCCCGGACAGCGCGGGCACGATGACGGCGAGCAGCGCCTCGGGCGGCCCCTCGTGCCGCGCGGCGCGGAAGCGCACGGCGCAGGCGAGCGCCGTCAGGCCGTAGTAGAGGGCCACGATCAGACCGATGGCGTTGACGGCGGCCAGCAGCATGTCGCTCAGCTCGGGGATCGCGAAGGCGAGCACGGCGATCACGGCGGCGACGGACATGACGACGACCGTCCCGGCGGCCGGAGTGCCGTAGCGCGGGTGGACCCGGGTCCACAGCGGACCCATGGTGCGGTCGCGGCCCATGGCGAGCAGGCCGCGTGCGGTGGGGATCAGGGTGGCCTGCACCGAGGCGACGGCGGAGAACATCAGGGCGATGAGGGGCAGCGTGGCCCAGGGTTCGGCGGCCAGTTTCTCCCCGAGGTGGCCGAGGGCCTGCGGGCCGTTGCGGACCAGTTCGGCCAGGCTCATCTCCCACTGGAAGGCGACCGACGCGAAGAGGAACAGGCCGAGCATCGCGAACAGGGCGATGAGTCCGCCCCGGGCCGAGTCGCCCGGATCCTTGGTCTCCTCGGTGACGCTGAAGGCCGCGTCCCAGCCCCAGAAGAAGAACACCGCGAGGACCATGCCCTGGGCGAAGGCGGTGCCGCTGGAGATCTCGAACGGGTTGAACCAGGACAGGGACACCGCGTGGTCTCCGGTGACCAGGGCCCAGCCGCAGAAGCCGAGCAGCACCGCGTACTCGAAGACCAGCAGCCCGAACTGGAACCGGGTCGCGCCCCGGACGCCGGTGACCGCCAGGGCGGTCAGGGCCAGCAGGATCACCAGGCCGACCCCCGTGCAGACGCCGGTGGACGTCGGATCGAGGGCGATGCCGGCCAGGCTGCGCAGGCCGGCCTTGTTGGCGAAGGCCAGCACGACCGAGCCCATGATCGCGCTGGTGTAGGCGCAGAAGATGACCGAGCCGACCAGTGTCACCCAGCCGGTCAGGAAGCCGGGCCAGGGACCGAGGGATCTGCCGACCCAGGTGTAGCCGTTGCCGCAGTTGGGTTCGGAGCGGTTGAGACGGGTGTAGGCGAGAGCGATGCCCAGCACCGGCAGGAACGCCAGCAGCAGGAGCGCCGGGGCCTGCAGGCCCACGATGGTGGCGATCGTGCCCATGCCGATGGCGATGCTGGTGGTGGCCGCGGTGCTGGACGCGGCGATGGCGACGCCGTCGACGACGCCGAGGGAACGGCGCAGCGCGGGGCGTGGCGGGGGCGGTGCGAAGGACATGAAGGGCTCCTCGGGGAGAGGTGGGAAGAGCCGCGCGGGACTGTGATGGAACATCCGGTGTACACATTGGGTCAACCCTGTTGACGTAAGGCGACGGGGGTCGTTCACTGCGTCATGTGACGAACCGTCCGTGCGCGAGGCTCTGCCGGTGTGCGCGATGCCTTCCGCGTCCGACGCCTTCTGTGTCCGACGCTTTCCGTGTCCGACGCTTTCTGTGTGTGCGAGGAGAGGATCCCCGGTCATGACCACCCGTGTCCCGCAGGAACGCCGGCGCCGCCGACCGACCCGTTCGGGTGTCCTGCTGTCGGAAAACCTGATCGTGGAGACCGCGTTGCGGCTCATCGGCGAGCACGGGCCCGAGGCGCTGAGCGTGCGCCGGCTCGGCGCGGCCCTGGGCTGCGACCCGACCGCGCTCTACCGCTACTTCCACGACACCGACGACCTCGTGCTCGCCATCGCCGACCGGATCATCGGCGACGCGATGGCCGGCTTCACGCCCGGGGACGACTGGGTGGCCTCGCTGCGCGAGATGGCCCTCAGGGTCCGCGCGGGCTACCTCGCCCATCCCCGCGCGGCGGCCATGGCGGCCCACCGTGTGACCCGGCGCCGGAACGAGATCCGCGCCGTGGAGACGGGCATCGGCCTGCTGCTCACCGCGGGCTTCCCGCCGGCCGACGCCGCACGGCTCTACCTGGTCTTCATCGACACCGTGCTCAGCCACGCCGCGACGGAGGCCGCGTTCCACGCGCTCCCACCGCAGCAGCGCGAGGCCGACCTCCGGTCCTGGCGGGACGTCTACCAGGACCTCGACCCGGCGACGTACCCGTCCCTGACCCTGGTCCGCCGGGAGCTGCCCGCGATGGCGGACAGCTCCTTCGAACCGGCGGTGGACCTTCTGCTGGAGGCCCTGGCGACCCGGGCACGGGCCCTCGAAGGTGCGTGAGCGCCTGGGCTACAGCACCTCGGCCCGACCGGGGGTGTCGTCCAGGAAACCGCCCGACTGGTGCTGCCACAGCTTGGCGTAGGCACCCCCGTTCGCGAGCAGCTCCTGGTGGCTGCCCTGCTCGACGATCCGGCCGCGGTCGAGGACGACGAGCTCGTCCATGCCGGCGACCGTGCTCAGCCGGTGCGCCACCACCAGCGCGGTCCGCCCGTCCATGAGCCGCCACAGCGCCTCCTGGACCAGCAGTTCGCTCTCGGAGTCCAGGGCGCTGGTCGCCTCGTCGAGCAGCAGGATCGGCGCGTCCCGCAGGATCGCCCGGGCGAGGGCGACCCGCTGGCGCTGCCCGCCGGACAGCTTGACGCCCCGCTCGCCGACCATGGTGTCGAAGCCGTCCGGCAACGCGTCGGCGAACTCGGTGACATGGGCCGCCTCGGCCGCCCGGCGGATCTCGGCGTCGGTGGCGTCCGGCCGGGCGAAGGCGATGTTGTCCCGCAGCGTGCGGTGGAACATCGCCGGGTCCTGCGGCACGTACGCGATCCGGCCGCGCAGATCGGCCTGGCGTACCCGGCTGATGTCCTGGCCGCCGACCAGGATGCGGCCGCCGTCGATGTCGGTCATCCGCAGCAGCAGCCGGGTGAGCGAGGTCTTGCCGCCGCCGGACCGGCCCACGAGACCGATCTTCGCCCCGCTCGGCACGGCCAGGTCGAGTCCTTCGAAGAGCGGCCGCCCGCCCCGGTGCGCGAAGGTCACCTTCTCGAAGCGGATATCGGCCTCCCGGGTCCGCAGGGGCTCCGGTGCCGGCGGGTCGAGCACCGTCGGCGGGGTCAGGAGCAGTTCGGTGAACTGCGCGGCCTCCGTCATCGAGCTCTCCAGCCGGCGGTATATCTGGTTGAACTCGAACATGATCCGGGTCGCGTTGGTGTAGTAGGCGAAGGCCACCACGATGGCCTCCACGCCGTGCGCGCCGCCGCCCAGCGTCACCGCGAGCAGCAGTCCCATCGCGTTGGTGAGGACGGACATCGGCGCGACCAGCGTGTCGATGCGCAGGTTGCCGTAGTCCCACGACCGCATGGTGAGCCGCCGTGACATCGCGACCCGGGACCGGTGTTCGGCGGCCTCGCGCTCCTCCGCCGCGAACGCCCGCACGGTGTCCATGTTCATCAGACTGTCGGCGACATGGCCCGACACCCGCGCGATGGCCTCCTCACGCCGGTCCACGAGCGCCTGCCGGCGCCGGATGAGCGGCACGACCAGCACCGCCGTCAGGGCGATCATCACCAGGAGCCCGACGACGAGCAGCGGTTCGTAACGCCACAGCACCACCGCGCCGAACACCAGTGGCACGAAACTCCCCACGATCTGGAACGTCAGCGTGTCGACGAACTGCTCGAACCGGGAGGCGAAGCTGAGGACCCGCTTGGTCAGCGAGCCGGCGAAGTTGTCGTGGAAGAACGCGGCGTCCTTGGCGAACAGTTCGTCCATGCCGGTCACGTAGAGGTGCTCGATGCCCAGGGCTTCGAGACGGGTGAGGCAATGCAGGGCGACGCGCCACAGTGCCTCCGCGGTCAGCAGGACACCGGCGAAGGCGAGCACGTACGGCAGTGTCGAGCCGGCCGTGACGTCCTCGTTCCCGGCGATGTCGCCGACGAGCTTGGCGACGATCAGCGGCGCCACGTAGTTGATTCCGATGTTGCCCAGCGCCGAGAGCAGCATCGCGGGCACCGTCCACCGGCGGAGCCGGGACAACTCCCGTCCGTAGTGGCGAAGTGCGAGGAGCACCGAGCGCCTGCCCGGTAAGACCCTGTGTTTTTCCGGCGTTTCCATCCCACCCCTGTGTCGTCCTGTGGCCGCCCGCCGCGCCGCGCGTGCGGGCAGGCGCCATCACCGCAACGGATGCGTGAGGTTTCGGGTCGAGTCCGGAAGTGTCCCGCGATACCGGCCGCCGAGTCCAAGCGTTTTCCGGCCGGGCGGTGGTGGGCGGGGAGCGCCAAGGGGCACGGGGCGGACCGGAGGGCGGTCGCTGCGCCCGGGGCGCTCGTGCGGATCAGGACGCTGCGCTGGAGTCCGGGCGCAGGGTGAAGACCTGGTCGAGGCCGACGAGGGTGAGGACGCGCAGCAGGTTCGCCGGTACGGCGGCCAGGACGACGTCGGCCCGGGCGGCCAGCGCGTGCTGGCGGGCGGCGAGCAGTGCGGTGATGCCCGAGGAGTCGCAGAACTCCAGTCCGGACAGGTCGAGGACCAGGCACTGCCCCGGTGACAGGGAGAGCTGGTCGAGCCTGCCCCGCAGGACGGGGGCCTGGTCGTAGTCCAGGTCCCCAGTCACGTGCAGGACGGGGCCGGTCACGGCGTCGTGCCGGCTGACGGTGAGCGGGTTCATGAGGTGTGACTCGTTACGGTGCCTGTGGCGGAAGGGCGGGCGGGAACGCCGAGTGCGAGCAGCGCGGTGTCGTCGTCCAGGCCGTCGCCGAAGCTCTCCAGCAGCCCGGCCAGGGCGGTGATCACCTCGTGCGGCGCGCCCGGCGCGTGATCGGTGGCGAAGGCGTGCAGGGCGTCCTCGCCGTACAGGTCGTCCCGGCCGGGGCCGGTGCGGGCCTCGGTGAGGCCGTCCGTGTAGAGCACGATCGTGTCGCCGGGGCCGAGGACGGTCTCGGCGGTGCCGGTCGGCGCGCCGGGGACGACGCCGATGAGCAGGCCGCCCGGGGTGGGCAGGAACTCGGCGCGGCCGTCGGACCGCAGGACGAGCGCCGGCGGGTGGCCGCCGGAGGCGAGGCGCACGGCCGTCGGCCCGTGGTCGCCGCCCGGCTCGACGATCCCGACGATGCAGGTGCAGTACCGGGGGTCGCCGTCGCCGGTGTACCGCTCGTGCAGGACGGCGTTCAGCGTGGTCAGCGCCGAGGCCGGATCCGGGTCGTGGTGGGCGGCGGCGCGCAGGGTGTAGCGGACAAGCGAGGTGAGGGAGGCGGCCTCGGGGCCCTTGCCGCACACGTCGCCGAGGAAGAACGCCCACCGGTCGCCGGCGACGGGGAACAGGTCGTAGAAGTCGCCGCCGAGCTGGTCCGGCGCGGCCGTGTGGTAGTGGACGGCCGTCTCCAGGCCCGGTACCTCGGGCAGCGAGTCCGGCACGAGGGAACGCTGCAATACGGCGAGCGCCTCGGTCAGCCTGGTCCGGTCCGCCTCGGCCTGCCGCCGGGCCTCGTCCGCCTCGACGCGGGCCCGCTCGGCCTCCTTGCGGCGGCGCAGCAGCTCCTGCTCGTAGGCGCGGCGGTCCGAGGCGTCGAAGACGGTGATCCGGATCAGCAGCGGATCGCCCTCGGTACCGTGTTTGATCACCGCGGACACCAGCACCGGCAGCCGGCCGCCGTCCCCGCGCCGCATCTCCAGGGCGATGCCCCGCAGCTCGCCCTGCATGCGCAGCAGCGGGGCGAAGTGCGTCTCGTGGTAGAGCTTGCCGCCGATGGTCAGCAGGTCCGTGAAGCGCTTGCGGCCCACAACGGCCGCACGGTCCAGGCCGAGCCAGTCCAGCAGCGTGGTGTTGATCTTGGCGATGGTGCCGTCCATCATCGTGGACAGGTAGCCGCACGGCGCGGACTCGTACAGGTCCTCCATGCTGTCCTCCAGCAGGGCGGTGAAGGCCGCGTCCGTGCTCGCCTCGCCCCCCGTCCCCGCGGGCTCGGGCACGCCGCCCGTACGGCACATCACTTCAGCGACTCCAGGAAGCCGAGGATCGCTGAGGTGGTGGCCTCCGGCGCGCTGAGCTGCGGGCAGTGCCCGGTGGCGTCGAGCGTGACCAGCAGGGAGCCGGGAATCGCAGCGTGCACGTGGGCCCCGACCTCACGGGGCGCGATGGCGTCCTGCTCGCACTCCAGCACGAGGGTCGGCACGGACACGCCCTTGAGGTCCTCGCGGCTGTCGGTGAGGAACGTCGTACGGGCGAAGACCCGGGCGATGTCGGGGTCGGTGGCGCAGAAGCTGTTGGTCAGTTCCTGCCCGAGCTCCGGGCGCTCCGGGTTGCCCATGATCACCGGGGCCATGGCGGACGACCAGCCGAGGTAGTTCGCCTCCAGGGACGCGAGCAGCTCGTCGATGTCCTCCGTGCTGAAGCCGCCGCGGTAGCCCTCGTCGTCGATGTAGCAGGGCGAGGGCGTCACCATCACGAGCGCCCCGATCCGCTCCGGCGCCGCCTGGGCCGCCAGCACGCCGACCATGGCACTCACCGAGTGCCCCACGAACACCGCCTGCCGCAGGTCCAACTCCTCGCAGACGTCGACGACGTCAGCGGCGTAGCCCTGGAGCGAGGAGTAGCGCTCCTCGCTCCACGCGGAGAGCTCCGAGCCGCCGGAGCCGACGTAGTCGAACAGCACCACCCGGTAGCGCTTCGCAAGCGCCGGCACCACCAGCCGCCACATGTTCTGGTCGCAGCCGAAACCGTGCGCCAGAAGCAGCACCGGCGCGCCCTCGGGGCCGGTGACGTTGACGTTGTTCCTGCGGCGGATGTCCATGCGGACCATGCTCCCACCTCGGGCGGAACCCTTCGACGGCGGGCCCGGCGGGCGCCCTCTTCGCGACCGCGAAGTCAGCCCAGGTACAGCGGCACCCTGGAGGCCAGGGTGCCCAGCTCGGCCTGCTCCGCCTCGGTCGGCGCCCGCCGCCCGGTGCCGACGAGCAGCGCGTCCACATCGTGGAAGGACTGCGGGAACGGGCTCCCCGCGATCCTCTCCAGCATCTCCCGGGAGCGGGCGAGCCCTTCCGCGGGCGGCTGCTCCGCGCCCGGGAGGTGGGCGATCAGGTCGAGGTGGTGCAGCGTCCACTCCATGACATACGTGGCGAGGTAGTCACCCACCGTGAGGATCTCGTCGCGGGTTCCGACCCGGCCGGCCGGATCGGCGAGCAGGGCCGCGCGCCCGGCGGCGGAGCCGACGTCGTCCAGATGGAACTTCAACAGGCGCGGATCCTCGTACGCGGCGGCCAGCCGGACGGTCAGCGCGTCGAGCGGGTCGTCGCCCGTGGGCGGAGTGCCGGAGACGTCCCAGTAGGTCAGTGCGTCCCGGGTCGGTTCCCGGTCGGACGGGGTGGCCAGGGTGATCAGGACGTCCTGTGCGTCGACGATCAGGTGGCACACCAGGTCCCGCACCAGCCAGCCCGTACAGCCCGAGGGGCGCCCGAAGTCCTCGTCGGACAGGTTGTCAACCGCCGCGCGCAGTGCGGCCCATGAACGGGTGAAGAGATCCACCTCGGCACCGTAGTGCGGTGCGGCGAGCGTGGACAAGCGCATTGCGGGCACCTGGAGGGGTACCGGGAGTGTCGTGACCGTCGACGCGTGCGTCCCCGGAAAGTCACGTTGAGTGAGCCGGCGATTGCGGCGTTTCACCCGGCTTGCGCGCCAAGAGGTGGTGAGCATGACCGTCGTGCAGAATCCCGGAGTGCCGCCCGCGACCGGCGAGGGCGCGGAGCCGCTCGTGTCGCCGGTCCGTTCGCACACCGAGTGGGATCCGCTGGAGGAGATCATCGTCGGACGCCTGGAGGGCGCGACGATCCCCTCCGACCACGCGGTCGTGACCTGCAACGTGCCGCCGTGGGCAGGGCGGTTGCAGGGTCTCGCGGCCGGCTTCCGGTACCCGCGGCTGCTCGTCGAACAGGCACAGCAGGAGATCGACGCCTTCGTCGGCCTGCTGGAGTCCCTCGGCGTCACGGTCCGCCGGCCGGAGGCGGTCGACCACCGGCGCCGCTTCGGCACCCCCGACTGGACCTCGCGCGGCTTCTGCAACACCTGCCCGCGCGACAGCATGCTCGTGATCGGCGACGAGATCATCGAGACGCCGATGGCGTGGCCCTGCCGGTACTTCGAGACGCACTCCTACCGCCCGGTCCTCAAGGACTACTTCCGGCGCGGCGCGCGCTGGACGGCGGCCCCCAGGCCGCAGCTCACCGACGAGCTGTTCGACCCGGACTTCCGCGTCCCGGGGCCGGGCGAGCCCATGCGGTACATCCTCACCGAATTCGAGCCCGTCTTCGACGCGGCGGACTTCGTCCGGGCGGGACGGGACCTCTTCGTCACCCGCAGCAACGTCACCAACGCGATGGGCATCGACTGGCTGCGCCGCCACCTCGGCCCGGAGTACCGCATCCACGAGATCGAGAGCCGCTGCCGCACCCCCATGCACATCGACACGACGTTCGTCCTGCTCGCGCCCGGGAAGGTGCTGATCAACCCCGAGTACATCGACGCCGACCGCCTGCCGGACGTCCTGGGCTCCTGGGACGTCCTCGTCGCTCCCGAGCCCGACCCGATCGACGAGCGGCTGCTCAAGGTCACGTCGATGTGCGGCAAATGGCTCAGCATGAACGTGCTCATGCTCGACGAGAAGCGGGTGATCGCGGAGCGGCACCACACGGGAATGCTGCGCGCGCTGGAGAAGTGGGGCTTCGAGCCGATCCCGTGCGACCTGCTGCACTACGCCCCCTTCGGCGGCTCGTTCCACTGCGCGACCCTGGACGTCCGGCGCCGCGGCCCGCTCCAGTCCTACTTCGACTGACCGGGCCGCACTGACCGGGCCGCTCCGGCGGCCTCAGGCGAGGGGGCCGGGGACGACAGGGACATGGGGGGCGCCCTTCAGCGGCCGGACGCCTCCTGCCGTGCTGTCGCGAGAGCGGCGAGTTCGTCGGGGGTACGCGGCCCGGGCTCTGCGCCGGACAACAGTCCCTGGGCGCGCAGGAGTTCTGCCGCCGCGGCGCCCCACGGCAGGCGCAGCCCCGCCTCACGGAGAAGGTCCGGGCGGGCCAGCGCCGTGGCGGCCGGCCCGGTGCGGACGCCGGACGGGGTGAGGAGCGCGGCGTCGTCGGCCCAGCGCAGGGCGAGGTCGACGTCATGGGTGGCCATCACCACCGTGGTGCCCGCGGCACGGAGTCCGTCGAGGGTGGTGAGGAGCCGCTCCTGGCCGTCGGGATCGAGTCCGGCCGTCGGCTCGTCGAGGACGAGCACCCGGGGCCGCATGGCGACCGCGCCCGCGATGGCGGTGCGCTTGCGCTGGCCGTAGGAGAGCAGATGCGTGGGCCGGTCGGCCAGGGCGGTGATGTCCAGCGCGGCGAGCGCCTCCGCCACCCGCGCCCGCACCTGTGTGTCGTCCAGGCCGAGATTCAGCGGCCCGAACGACACGTCCTGTTCGACGGAGGCCGCGAACAGCTGGTCGTCCGGGTCCTGCACCACCAGCTGCACCGTGGTCCGCAGCCGGGTCAGGCCCCTGCGGTCGTACGCCACCGGCTGCCCCTCGACCGTCAGCCGGCCCTCCTGCGGCCGCAGTCCGCCGGACAGCAGCCGCATCAGCGTGGTCTTCCCGCTGCCGTTGCGGCCGAGCAGCGCGAGCGCCCGGCCCTCCCGGATCTCGAAGTCGAGCCCGCTGAGCACGGTGGGACCGTCCTCGTAGGCGTAGGTCGCGCCCCGCAGGGCGACGAGGGCGGGCTCGCTCATGTCAGCGGCCTTTCCAGTACGAGGGTGAGGGCGGCCAGCGTCGCGAGCAGCGCGCAACTGGCGGCCGTGAAGCGCACCGACACCCGGGCCTCGGGCACCAGGACGCGCAGGGTGCCGTCGTAGCCGCGCCCGGCGAGGCCGGCCTGGAGACGGGTCGCCCGGTCGAAGGCCCGGACGAACGCGGTGGCACCGAGCCCGGCCAGCGAACGCCACTCCGCTGCCCGGCCGGTGTGCCCGAGCCGGGCCGCCTGGGCCTCCCGGATGCGCCGCATCGAGTCCAGCAGCAGAAAACTCATCCGGTACGTCACCAGCGCGACGTCGACGACCGGTGCCGGGACCCCGGCCCGGACCAGGCGGGGCAGCAGGTCCGACATGGGCGTGGTGAAGGCGAACAGCAGCACGCCCAGAGAGGCCGCCGACGTGCGCAGCAGCAACTCCCCGGCCCGGACCGGCCCGTCGTCCGCGAGGGAGACGAAGCTGTCCGGACCGCCCACCTGGACGAGCAGCGTGAGCGCGCCGGTCACGCAGAAGCCCAGCGGGACCCGGTAGGCCCGCCACAGCCGCCGCCCGGGCACGCCGGCCGGGCCCAGCAGCACGACCAAGGCGCTCAGGAGCACCAGGGCCGCACCCGGCCAGGGCGGTAGGGAGATCGCGAGCAGGGTGAGGCCGAGTCCGAGCACGGCCTTGTCCAGGGGATGGCGGCGGCGCCAGCGACTGCTGTGCGCCGCCGCGTCGATCGGCAGCACCCGGGCTCAGTCCTGCTCCGCCGCGGATGTGCCGGCGGCGCCGGTGAGCGCCTCGCCGGCCTGCCGCTCCAGCACCCGCTGCTCTCCCTGGCGCCGCCCCCGCCGCAGACCGAAGTAGTAGGCGAGGACCCCGGCGCCGAGGGCCGCCTGGAGGGAGAACAGCGCCGACTCGATCTCGCCGGACGGCGGCTCGTACAGCGGCGAGAACCACGGCTCGTAGTCCGGCTTCAGCTCGGTGATCGCCGTCTCGGCCTCGGCGTCGGCGCCCGTGAACGGCTCCTTCTTGTGGTCGCCGAGTCCCAGCACCAAGGGCAGCACGGCCAGCGCGGCCACGGCGAGCAGCAGCACCAGGTTGATCTTCGTGTTCCTGCTCATCGGGCCACCGCCTCGGTCTCGGTCCGGGACTGCTTCTTGGGGAGGAGCACGCCCAGCCGGGTCAGTTCGCCCTTGCTGGACTGCACCAGCAGACGCATCACGAGCACGGTCAGCAGTCCCTCACTCACCGCGAGCGGGATCTGGGTGACGGCGAAGATGGAGCCGAACTTGCCCAGCGCACCCAGGAATCCGCTGCCCGGGTCGGGGAAGGCGAGTGCCAGCTGCACACTGGTGACGCAGTAGGTGGACAGGTCGGCGACGAACGCGCCGGCGAACACCGCGACCATCAGCGGCGCGTTGGAGCGCCGCAGCAGTGCGTAGACGGCGTATCCGGCCCAGGGCCCGACGATCGCCATGGAGAAGACGTTGGCGCCGAGCGTGGTCAGGCCGCCGTGTGCGAGCAGCAGCGCCTGGAAGAGCAGCGTGATGGTGCCCAGCACCGCCATGACGGGCGGCCGGAACAGGACGGCTCCGAGGCCCGTGCCGGTGGGGTGCGAGCAACTGCCCGTGACGGACGGCAGTTTCAGGGCGGACAGGACGAACGTGAAGGCGCCAGACGCCCCGAGGAGCAGGGTGCTCTCGGGGTGCTCGCGCACTTCACGGGTGAGCGACCGGACTCCGTGGACGACGAACGGCGCCGACGCGACGCCCCAGGCGACCGCGTGCGCCGGAGGAAGGAAACCCTCGGCTATGTGCATGGCTCAGCAGACCCTCTCCAGCACCTCGTGGATGGTTGACGCGCCTTGGCCGGTCTCCTGGCTGACGGGTACCACCGCCCGAACTCCGCCTTCCCGGGCCGCAAGGACCCAGTGGCTGCCCCCTGAGGGGCCGGAGCCGGACTTCCCGATTCACAGTGGCGAGGGCCGCACCGGCATCACACCGGATTTCCCGTTCACCAAGGCCTGGTGACAATAAGGCCGGGGTAAGGGCGATGACAAGCCGCCCAAGGGGCGCGCGAGGGGGCGCCCGCTCGCACACCGGCGCATCCCGCGGCTGGTCCCCGTGCTCGGACGCTCAGGGTGCGCGGACGCTCCGGAGCCCCCGTCAGTCGTCGCCCCCGTCCTCCCCGCCGTCGTCGCCCTCCCCGCCGTTCCCGGCCTGGACCGGCTGCTCCGGCTTCGGCTGCTCAGGCCCCGCGTCGCCCGCCACCGGCGTCGGAGTCGGGGTGCCGGACGCCGGCGGGGCAGGGGCCGGGGAGGCGGGCGGCGTGGACGGGGTGATCTCGGCCACGGTGCCGGTGGTCGGCGTGGTGGCGGCCTGCCGGCCGGCCCCCGGATCGGAGGTGACGGGCGAGGCGGAGCCGTCGGACGGGGTGGCCGCGGGGCTGCTCGCGGTCGGGGACGCGTCGGGTTCGGTGCCCTCGGCGGTCGTGTCGGGCGAGAACCAGCGCATGCCGAGAAGCATTGCGGCGACGAACAGCGCCGCGGCGGCGGCCGTCGCGGCCACCTTCGACCGGTTGCCGGGCCCGCCGCGCCCGCGCCCGCGGCCCGACCGCCCC
>NZ_WWIC01000189.1:0-22824 GCF_009872555.1 Streptomyces sp. SID5643 | reverse complement strand
GGTGGGCGAGGACGCCGAAGGCCCAGATGTCGGCGGTCGGCCGGACGACGGCGCCCTGGGCGCCGGTGCGCTGGGACCACCACTCGGGCGGCAGGTGGTCGAGGGTGCCGAGCGGCGGCAAGTGGGCGTGGGTGCCGTCGAGTTCGGCTGCGAGACCGAAGTCCGCCAGCCACACCTCGCCGTCGGGGCCCAGCAGCACGTTGGCGGGTTTGAGGTCGCCGTGCACCCAGCCGGCATCGTGCATGTGGGCCAGTCCGGCCGCGACTCCGCGCAGGACGCGGTCGGCGTCCGCGATCGGCCCGCCCGTCGCGGCGGCGTCCAGTACGTCCTTCAGGCTGGCCTCGGCCCGGTCCATGACCAGCGCGATCGCACCGTCCAGGGCAGGCAGTTCCGGCGCCTCGACGGTGCACACGGCGTGGGTGCGGACGAGGTGGGGGTGGTCGGCCTCCGCGCTGAACCGGACCTCCCGCGCCACGAGTTCACCGAGCGCCGCGCGCTGCCCGGGCCCCAGGGCTCCGGTCGGGAGCACCTTCACCGCGACGGGCGTGCCGTCGGTGACCGTCCGGGCCTCGTACACGGTTCCCCACCCGCCGGAGCCGATGACCGCGCCCACCTCCCAGCCCTCGATGCGAAAGCCCTCCGGGAGACCGGGCGGGCGGGGCGCTTCCAGTTCGTCGTCCCGTTCCTCCGGCGTCGTCATGCCCGGGCCTCCTGCTGGTCGGTGAGGCGGCCCGCGCCGCGGGGCGGCAACAGGCCGAGGTGCTCCTCGCCGACCAGACCGAAGCGCAGGGCGACGGAGGCGAGCCGGGTGCGCTTGGCGCCGGTGCGGCCGCCGTCGGCCGCGGTCGTCGCTTCCTCGCCGAGGTCCAGGCGCAGTTTGGCGAAGGCCAGGTAGTCGATGTGGTAGTTGACCGCGGAGCGGGTCAGGTCCCGGCAGGACTCCAGGGGCCGCAGCCGCTCCACGATCTGGCCGACGCCGGGCAGTGCCGAGTCGGAGGGGTCGCGCAGGCGGGGTTCGCACAGGGCGACCAGGACCAGGAAGTACTTCGACGTCGGGTCCAGGGCGAAGGGGTGGACGGTCTGTTCGCCGCCGCCGGGCACCGACTGCTCGCCGAGATAGGCGTGCTGGGGTGCGAACACCTTGAACGTGGCGGTGCCGGACAGGGCGGGCAGCACCACGCGGGAGAACTCGAAGGGCACGGGCGCCCCGAGCCGCCCGGGTGCGACGGTGATGTACTCGCCTGCCCCCTCCAGGTTCTCCACCACGTACGACACGCTGCGGCTGAAGTTGGACAGCCGCCAGTAGTCGCCCGCTGCTTCCAGTTGCCCGGCCCGGCGGGAGATTCCGGGGTCGTTGAGCACGATGCGCACTCCCGCCCCGCCGCGTCCGAAGTCCGCGATGTCCCCCGGTCCCAGGTGGATCAGTTCGGGACTGCCCGTCTCCTCCGCACCCCACTGGGTGGTACCGGGCAACTGCACGATGATCGTTTCCACGCGGACTCCCCCGCTGATGTCGCCCCCGATTTGGTCGCGAGGATTGTACGGTCGGCTTCCGCTTGCCGCGGAGCCGGCGGGGCCGTCCCGGAGGGGGCGGCTTGCCGGCGTTGAGCGACGAGCTGGGAGACGGGCGTAGGGCGCCTCGTGGTTCCGGTCCGGCGGGGCGGCTGCGCGCGGCCACCGGTTGCCGGCGGCCGTGCGCCCTCAGCCGAGGCAGATGACGAGCAGGCAGAGTTCCTTGGGCTTGGTGTCGGAGGGAGACGTCTCGGGCGGAGTGGTCGCCGCGGGCGGGGGTGTCGAGGGGGACGTCGGCTGCTGCGCGTCCGAGCCCGACCCGGCGGCCGGCGCCGTCGTCGGCTCGGTGGCGTCCGACGCGGTGGAAGCGGCGTCGCCGGTGGCCGTGTCGACGGTGTCGGTGGCGGTCTTGCGCCGGGGCGGGGTCGTCAGCGGCAGCTCGCGGGGCGCGGCGGCCGCGTCCGCCCGCGTGCCGGCCGGCGTGGTGCGGGGGTCGGCGGCCCTGGCCCGCTGGTGGCGCGAGGCGCGGTCGGCGTGCGACGGAGTGGTGGGAGTGGCCCCGGAGCGCGGGGTGCCGGCCTGCCTCGACGTCGGTTCGGCGTCCGTCGGCGCCTCTCCCACGGAGCCGCCCATGGTCGTGTCCTGCGGCGTCGTGGCCGCCTGCACGCCGGGCTTGGCGTTCCCGTTCATCGCGGCGACGGTCAGACCGCCTCCGACGAGCGCGACCGCCGTCGCGACCACGGCCCGGCGCTGGTTCTTCTTCCAGCGGGCCAGCTGGCGACGCCGGGCCGCCCGCCCCTGCGGCCGGGCCTCGAAGCCCTCGGCCGTGTCGGTGTCCGTGCCGGTGTCCGTTTCCGCGTCCGGGGAGTCGTACGCGTCGGACGGGCCGGGGCCGGGATCCTCGTGCGCAGGCGCGTGGCCCTCGTCCCACAGGGTGCCGTCGTGCCACGTGCCGGTGGCGGCCGGGTACTCCCAGGTGGCCGGTCCGCCCGGGGCCGTGGCGGGCGCGGGGGCCGGGCCGGGCCGGCCGGCGACGGCACAGGGGTCGATGTCCGGGGCGTAGGCGCCGCACCCCGGGCAGACCAGGGCGCCGTTGAGGTGCCGACGGCACGACGAGCAGTAGTCCATGTGTGGTTTTCCCGATCTGGCTGTTCCGGCGGCTCGCCGGCCGCGCCTGTTCACGTTCGCACGTGGGATCGAGCCGTAACGCTAACGAGACTTTGAAAGGACGGTGTGCAGCCCGTGTGACACCCCTGCACAGATCCTCTGGATCTCGCGTGTGCCACACGTGACTCACGAGTAAAAGAGACGAGGAATGGGAACGCTCGGGCACTCACCGTGACGGCACGCACCCGGCGCCCGCACTCACCCTGAACTCCTCTGCCTTTCCTGCGAACTGACGCACAACCCTTTGCCTGCCCCGAGGGTCACACCATGCAGGAGCAACCACCTCGAAGAGTTGCAAGGGGGAAATATGCGATTCACCCGTTCCGTTCTGGCCGCGTCCGCCGTGGCGGCGCTGTCGGTGGGAACCATGACCGCCATGGCGTCGCCGGCCTCGGCCGCGCCCAACACCACACCGCAGAAGGTCTGCGGCAGCAGCTACAAGACGGTCAACTCGGCGACCGTCGGCTCGTTGGGGACCGTCTACCTGACCTACAACGCCTCCAACGGCAAGAACTGCGTCGCGACCATCCGCAACAACCCGGGCACGGCCGTGGACATGTCCGCCTGGATCTACGTGCCGGACACCGAGGAGGGCCACTACGACGAGGGCCGGTTCACGTCGTACGCCGGACCGGTGTACGCCTACGGCAAGGGCCACTGCGTCGACTGGGGCGGCAGCATCGCCAACACGTACGTGCAGGTGTACGGCTCCAACTGCGGTTCGCTGAAGGAGCACCGGGTCACCTTCACCCGCTGACCCCCTCCAGCCGGGCCGTCACATCCCCCTGCCGCGCTTCGCGGGGGCCGTGACGGCCCGGCCTCCTTGATGCCGCCGGTGCGGCGGCATCAAGCCAAGACCGCTTCCCGCCTTCCGGGTTGGCCGCCTCACCCCTATCCTCGTGCGCCGGTGTTACCGACGGTAAGGGGTGGAGATGAGCGGCACCACGCGCAGAAGATTCCTGGGCACCGCCGCGGCAACCGGCGGGCTCGCCCTCGCAACGGCCCAGCGGGCCTCGGCCGAGAACGGCGCGGCGGCACAGAGCGTGGCCGTACTGGGCGGGGGTGTCGCCGGGCTCACGGCCGCGCACGAACTCGCCGAGCGGGGCTTCCGGGTCACCGTCTACGAGCGCAAGGCGCTGGGCGGCAAGGCCCGCAGCATGGACGTACCGGGCAGCGGCACGGGCGGGCGCCGCCCCCTGCCGGGGGAGCACGGCTTCCGCTTCATCCCCGGCATCTACCACAACCTGCCCGACACGATGCGGCGCATCCCGTTCCCCGGCAACCCGGGCGGCGTCCACGACAACCTCGTCGCCCCGAAGGAGATGCTGTTCGCCCGGTCGGGAGGACGTGAGGACATCCGGATCCCGCTCTCCTGGCCCGGCAACACCCCGGCCGATCTCACCCCCGACGAGATCCGCCGGGCCCTCACCGCGCTCCTGGACACGGCCTTCAACCTCCCCCTCCACGAGGCCCTCTACTTCGCCAGCCGCTTCCTGGTCTTCCTCACCAGCTGCGACGAGCGCCGTGACGACGTGTGGGAGCGGACGCCGTGGTGGGATTTCGTACGGGCCGGGCGGATGTCCGACGACTACCGGCGGATCCTCGCCGTCGGCATCACCCGCAACATCGTGGCCACCAAGGCCGAGGAGGCCAGCACCCGTACGGTCGCCACCCTGATGGAGGCCTTCGTCTTCAACCTGCTCGGCCGGGGCGCGGACGGACCGCTGGACCGGATCCTCAACGCGCCCACCAACGAGGCCTGGATCGACCCCTGGGTGACGTACCTGACGTCACTCGGGGTCGAGTTCCGCGTCGGCTGGACCGTACGGGACCTGACCCTGGGCGGGGGCGTGATCACCGGAGCCGTCGTGGAGGAACCGGGAGGAGCGCGCCGGACCGTCACCGCCGACCACTACATCTCGGCGATGCCGGTCGAGCACGCCCGCCGCACCTGGAACTCCGCCGTACGCGCCGCCGACCCCCAACTGGCCGCGTGCGACCGGCTGGAGACGGACTGGATGACCGGCATCCAGTTCTATCTGACCGAACGGACGCCGATCCTGCACGGTCACCTCAACCTCATCGACTCCCCGTGGTCACTGACCGCGATCGCCCAGGCCCAGCACTGGCCGGGCCACGACTTCCCGGCCGACTTCGGCGACGGCACGGTCGCGGACTGCCTGTCCGTGGACGTCTCCGAGTGGGACCGCCCGGGCATCCTGTACGGCAAGACGGCCAAGCAGTGCACCCGTACCGAAGTCGCCCGCGAGGTGTGGGCGCAGTTGAAGGCGGCGCTCAACGACAGCGGCCGTACGGTCCTCAAGGACTCCGTGCTGCACTCCTGGTTCCTCGATCCGGCTGTGGACGGACTGGGCACTCCGCACCCGGTCAACGAGGAGCAACTGCTGATCCACCCGGTGGGGACCTTCCACCACCGCCCGCGGTCGGCCACGAGGATCCCCAACCTCTTCCTGGCCGGCGACTACGTGGCCGTGCCCATCGACCTGGCCACCATGGAGGGCGCCAACTCCTCGGCCCGCCAGGCCGTGAACGCCCTCCTGGACGAGACCGGCTCGACCGCCGAGCGGTGCACGGTCACCCCCTTGTACCGGGCCCCCGAACTGGAGGCGTTCAAGCGGCACGACCGCACCCGGTACCGCCTCCGCCTGCCGAACGTGTTCGACGTCGGCTGAGGCCGGTGGCATCGCTCAGGCCCAGGCCGTCACCGGCACGAACGAACTGTCCTGCCGGAACAGGTCCGTCCCGTCGGAGCTCTCCACGCGGAGCTGGTAGGCGTAGTGCCGCAGGTAGCGACCCGGGTAGTTGTACGACTCGAAGCGGACGGAACCCGACGCCGTACCCGCCCGGAGGATGAACGTGGCGTCCTTGGCGAAGGCGCTCGTGCCGTCGTTCGGGGCGAAGCGGGCGCGGAAGTCCCAGTGGCGCAGGTAGTTGCCGGCGGCGTCACGGAAGGAGCAGCCGCTGCCGTCGGCGAGGCCGGCGACGACCGTGAAGGTGGCGGCCTGCTTTTCGGCGGTGGTGCTGGATGCGCTGACCACGGGGAGGTTGAGCAGTGAGGACTGCTGCTGCCAGTAGCGGGTGGCGTAGTTGGCCGAACGGAAGGAGCGCGTGACGTTCCGGGCCAGGGCCGGGCCGCCCGCGACCGTCTCCTTGACGACCGTGAAGTGCCGTGCTGTGCCGGAGATCGCGGGCAGTGCGGCCGGGGCCGACCAGGTGGCGAAGGTGTCGTAGCTGTCGCTGTAGTAGTAGTTCCCGTCGCCGTAGCCGTCGAAGAAGATGCGCCAGCCGCCGTTGTCCAGCCGGACCAGGGCGGGGCCTTCGCGGTAGCTGCCCCAGCCCGCCCAGTCGCCGGTCCGGCGGATGGTGTACGGGCCGGTGAGGTTCGAGGCCGTGGCGTACTCGATGTACTTCGTCGTCTCGTTCTTCGGGAAGGCGTGGTACGTCGAACCGGTCTTCACGATGAACGTGTCGATGTGGTTGGCACCGATGCCGGAGAGGGCGACGGGTGAACTCCACGCCGTCAGGGCCGCGTTCGTGGCCCGCAGCAGGTACGGCGTGAAGATCCACTCGTCGTTCGTGGTGGAGCAGGACACGATGATGCTCACGCTGCCGTCGCTGTCGACGAACCACTCGGGCGCCCAGGCACGGGAGAGGCCCGCGACCGGGACGGTGTAGTCGTACAGGAACGTCCAGTTGACGCGGTCGGAGCTGCGGGCGAATCCGATGGTCGTGCTGGGGTCCTGCCAGGTGTGGGTGGTGTAGGTGACGTAGTAGTAGCCGTCGGTGTGCCTGATGACGGAGGCGTCACGGATCCGGTTCGCGGGCGGGGTGTACGCGGAGGAGCGCAGCAGCCGGAAGTCCGTTGCGTCGTCCGACTGGTAGACGTTGACCGTGCCGTCGTTGCTGTTGAGGAACGGAATGATGGTGTAGCGGGTGGCCGAGCCGTTCGGGGGCGCGGCGGCCAGGGCGGTGCCGAGGAGTCCGGGCGTCTCGCCGAGCAGGACCGCCGAGGCGGGCAGGGCGGCCAGGGCGCGCAGCAGCGTGCGGCGGGACGGGGCGGCGGGGTGTGAGGTCACGGACGGTTCTCCCTGCGGACACCGGGATTCGACATTTCGAACAAGGTTCGGAACATCGATCGTGAGTGGGGGCTCAGAACGTAAGGGCGGCGGGACAGGCCGTCAATGGTTTGAGCAGGGGTCGCTGTGCCCGGTGAGGAGGCCGTGGCCGGAGGGCGGACTTACACTCCTGTCGTCGGCATTCCGCCACCGGCCACCGGACGTTACCGTTCGGTAGACAGCCGATCCCGGAGGTGTCCGTATGGCGCTCGACCGTTCCGAAGGCCTGGCGGAGACCGCCCGTGCACTGGCCGCCGGGGAGGTGACGTCGCGGGCGCTGGTCGAGCGGACACTGGCGCGGATCGAGGCGTCCCAGGGGAGCCTCAACGCCTTCCGGATCGTCCGGGCCGAAGCCGCGCTCGCGGAGGCCGACGCCGCGGACCGGCAGCTGGCGTCCCCGGGCGCGCGCGGGCCGCTGCTCGGCGTCCCCGTCGCCGTGAAGGACGACATGGACGTGGCCGGTGAGCCGACCGCGTTCGGCTGCTGCGGGGAGTTCCCGCCGGTCGCCGAGGACGGTGAGGCGGTGCGGCGGCTGCGCGCGGCCGGAGCCGTGATCATCGGCAAGACCAACACCTGCGAGTTCGGGCAGTGGCCTTTCACCGAGGGGCCGGCCTTCGGCGCGACCCGCAACCCGTGGAGCACGGAGCACACGCCCGGCGGTTCCTCGGGCGGGTCGGCCGCCGCGGTCGCGGCAGGCCTGGTGCCCGCCGCGCTCGGCTCGGACGGCGCCGGCTCGGTGCGGATCCCGGCCGCCTGGACGCATCTGGTCGGCATCAAGCCGCAGCGCGGCCGGGTCTCGACGTGGCCGCGCGGGGAGTCCTTCCAGGGCATCACCGTCAACGGCACCCTGGCCCGTACGGTCGCCGACGCGGCCCTGCTGCTGGACGCGGCGAGCGGCAACCACGCCCAGGATCCGCACCAGCCCCCGGCCCTCGACGTGTCCGGGGCCGTAGGCCGCGACCCCGGGCGACTGCGCATCGCGCTCTCCCTCAAGCCGCCCTTCACGGCGGTGCCCGCCCGGCTCCTGCCCGAGGTGCGGACCCGGGTGGTGGAACTGGCCGAACGGCTCGCCGCCCTGGGGCACTTCGTCGAGGAGGCGGATCCACCGTACGGGCAGATCGGGCTGACATTTGTGCCGCGCGCCACGGCCGGGATCGCCGAGCGGGTGGGCGAGGCTCCCTTCCCTGCGCTGCTGGACCGGCGCACCCGCGACGCGGCCCGGCTGGGCCGGCTGCTCGGCGGTGCCCCGTTGCGGGCGGCCCGGCGTGCGGAGAGCACGCTGCACCGGCGCATCGGCTCCTTCTTCGCCTCCTACGACGTCGTGCTCGCGCCGACGACCGCCGCTCCCCCGCCCCGGATCGGCGCCCTGCTCGAACTCAGCGGGTTCGCCACCGACCGGGCGATGATCGCCGCCTGCCCGTACGCCTGGCCGTGGAACGTGCTGGGCTGGCCCGGGGTCAACGTGCCGGCCGGGTTCACGCCGGACGGACTGCCGGTCGGCGCGCAGTTGCTGGGCCCGGCCGACAGCGAGCCGCTGCTCGTGCAGGTGGCCGCCCAACTGGAGGCGGAGCTGCGCTGGGCCGAGAAGTGGCCGTCGCCGCCGGTCACGGCTCGTTCCGCCGCCGCCTGAGCGACCGTACGTGCTCATGGCGGACGCGTCGATGGTCGGGCTCATGGGCGGGCCACCGGGACGATCGGGGCCCGGGCCCAGGGGCCTGGCCAAGGCGAAGGGACTCGCGGACGCGGAGGCCATCAAGGCCCGCGCCGCCGCCCCGGCCGACGACCAGGAGGCCGTCGCGGCCCGGCAACTCGCCGAGAACCGGTTCGAGTTCGTCAGTCAGGTGCAGAAGGTGCCGGTGGACGACAAGTGACCCGGACGGCGTGCCCGCGGGGGCGGCCTCTAAGGTGCCCCCGTGAGCACGTTTGCCGACGAGAACGTCCCCGGCCGTCACGGCCCCTCCGCCACCGTCCAGGCCGACCCGCGCGAGGTGGGCCGGGTGCGGACGGAGTACTCCCCCGCGCACGACGGCGACCCCGACCCCGGGGAGGTCGTCTGGACGTGGGTGCCCTTCGAGGAGAACGACGGCCGGGGCAAGGACCGCCCGGTGCTGGTGGTCGCCCGTGAGCCGGGCGGCACCTTCCTGGCCGTGCAGTTGTCCAGCAAGCGGCACGACGGCGACCGGGAGTGGGTGCCGATCGGCGCCGGGCCGTGGGACCGGACGGGCCGGGACTCGTGGGTAGACGTGGACCGGGTGCTGCGCCTGCACGAGGACGGCATGCGCCGCGAGGCCTGCGCCCTCGACCGCATGCGGTTCAACCTGGTCAGACGCCGGCTACAGGAGCGCCACGGCTGGAGCTGAACGCCCCGTCCGGCGGATCTCCTCCGCGCTGGTGGGCCGTCGTGGCCTTCGGAGCCTTCGGGCCCGGGCCGCTGGTGACCGAGGAGACCGCGTCGGCGGATGGCCATCGGTTGCCCTGCGGTGGCTTGCCGGTGAGGTGCCAGCCGCGGCAGCGGGGGGATCGGCAGACGCGTGCCTCGCCGCGCCGGGGGTCGGTGTTGTCGATGCGGCCGAGGGCGAGGAGGGCGGCGATACGGTCGCGGTTGCGGAGCTTTCCGGTGGGGCAGGTGCCGGTCGGCCGGGGTCGTCTCACTCCGCCGCCTTCCCTGGCGCTTGGTCCTCGGCGGTGTGCACCGGGCGCCCGGGAGATCACCCTTGCGGGTGCGGAAGGCAGCCGACGGACGTCCGGTGCGCGGTCAGGCGCCGGCTGCGGGAGCGCCACGGCTGGAGCTGAACGTGTCCTCGAAGGCGCTCAGCACCGCACGGCCCCGCGTCCGGTCCAGGATCCCGAACGTCACGTGCTCGAAGGTCCCGGCGAACCGGCCACCCGGCTCCAGCAAGGCCCGGAAGGCCTCCGCCACCTGCGCGGGGTCGTTGCGGAAGACCCCGCAGCCCCAGGCGCCCAGGACGAGCCGGCGGTAGCCGTGGGCCGCGGCCGTCTCCAGGACGCGCTCGGCCCGGACCGCGAGAGCCCGCGGCAGTTCGGAAGCCCGTTCGGGCGCCGTGCGCAGCACCACGCCCGCGTTGGGTGCGGGCGAGGTCAGGAAGCCGGCCGTGTACGGCTCGGCCAGCAGGCCGCCCCGGTCGTCGCGGAAGACGGGCACGGCCGGTGAGTGGATGACACGGTCCGAGTAGAACGGGTCGCGGTGGGCCCGGTGGTGGTCGTAGAAGGTGCGGGCCTGAAGGAGGCACGTGTACAGCGCGGAGGCCCGGCACAGGGCCTCCTCCTGAGCCTGGGCGCCGTTCAGATAGCCACCGCCGGGATTCCTCGCCGAGGCGAAGTTCAGCACGGCCACAAGCCCGCCCAGTCGGCGGGCGGCCGCCAGGCTGCTCTCGTCCGTGACCTCCACCAGCGTCTCGCGCGTCCCGGTCACCCGATCGGCGGACACCGGCACCGGTTCCGGCCCGTACAGGCGTGTGCCCTCGCGCGCCGCGCGCAGTTCCGCCGCGATCGAGACCTCGCGCCCGTCCGGCGCGCGGTAGCCCCCGGCCTCGACGATCTGCTCGGTCTCCTGCGCGATACCGCGCAGGCGCGCGCTCACGGCGCCACCCCCGTAGTCGCCGTGACCGCGTGCCGCGTGGCCCTTCTTGTCGTGCTCACGCAGGCATGGTGGGTGATGCCGGATCTTCGGGGCAACAGAGTTTTCGCCACCGGAGAACGCCCGGGAAAGCCCTTGGAAACTCGGGGCCGACCCGTGTGACCGACCGGGAACGCCCCGGTTCGCCCCCTTGTGCCGAGCGACAGGAGCGTCTTGGGTGGGACGAGTGATCCCGGCCCGGGCCGCCGAGGAGCCCGGACCGGTGGCATGGTGGAATCTCAGGAGGATCCCGACATGTCCGATTCGGTAGGCGGCTGTACCCGGCCGCGCACGTCACTGTCCGAAGCCGAGGTCGAGGCCCTGGTCCGCGGCATCTGCTTCAAGACCGGCCCTCCCCGCCGCCTCGGTGTCGAGGTGGAATGGCTCGTCCACGAGTTGCGCGCACCGCAGCTCCCTGTCACACCCGAGCGACTCGAAGCGGCCTACGCCGCACTGCGCACCGTGCCCCTGAGGTCGGCGCTCACCGTGGAACCCGGCGGCCAGCTGGAGCTGAGCTCGCCCCCCGCCGCCTCGCTGATGGAGTGCGTGAGCACCGTCTCCGCCGACCTCGACGCCGTCCGCGCGGTTCTGCGCGACGACGGCCTCGCCCTCGTCGGCCTCGGCCACGATCCCTGGCACGAACCCCGCAGGTTCCTGCGCCAACGGCGCTACGACGCCATGGAGGCGTGCCTGGACCGCACGGGTCCCGCCGGCCGCGCCATGATGTGCACCTCCGCCTCCGTGCAGGTGTGCCTGGACGCCGGTCACGAGGAGCCCGGGCCGCTCGGCCTGGTGCGGCGCTGGTGGCTGGCCCACCATCTGGGCGCGGTCCTGGTGGCCGCGTTCGCCAACTCGCCGCTCGCCGGGCACCGTCCCACCGGCTGGCTTTCCACCCGGCAGCTGATGTGGACCCGGATCGGCGCCGGACGGGCGGGCGGACCGCGGCTGGACACCGACCCGCGCGCCGCCTGGGCCCGGCACGTGCTGGACTCTCCCGTGATGTGCGTCCGCCGGGACCGCGGGCCCTGGGACGTCCCCGAGGACCTCACCTTCCGGGACTGGATCCGCACGGGCGCCCCCCGGCCGCCCACCCGGGAGGACCTCGACTACCACGTCACGACGCTGTTCCCGCCGGTCAGGCCGCGCGGCCACCTCGAACTGCGCATGATCGACGCGCAGCCCGGGGACGACGGCTGGATCGTGCCGCTCGCCGTGACCGCGGCGCTGTTCGACGACCCGGAGGCCACCGAGACCGCCTACCGGGCCGTGAAACCGCTGGCCGAGCGGACGCTGGGACTGCCCGCGCCGCACAACCCGCTGTGGCTCGACGCGGCCCGCGGCGGACTGGCCGACGCGGAACTGCGCGAGGTGGCCGTCACGTGCTTCACGACCGCGCTGGACGCCCTGCCCCGGCTCGGCGCCGCCCCCGAGGTCATCGAGGCCGTCACGGCCCATCTGGACCGCTACGTCGTCCTGGGCCGCTGCCCCGCCGACGACCTGCTCGACCGACAGCGCGGCACGGACGGTCGCGCCCACGGGAAGGACTTCCGCCCATGACCGACACCGAACCCACCGTCGACGCCGGGGCGGTCGACCCCGAGGTGCTCCGCGAGCGGGCGGTCGCCTCACTGATCGTGGCCCGGGACCGCACCACTTTGCTGACGAGCTGCGTGGAGGATCCCGACCTGACCGCGCAGCACTCGCCGCTGATGTCGCCGCTGGTGTGGGACCTCGCGCACATCGGCAACCAGGAGGAGCAGTGGCTGCTGCGGGCCGTCGCCGGGCACGAGGCGATACGCCCCGAGATAGACGGCCTCTACGACGCCTTTGAACACCCGCGTGCCGAGCGGCCGAAGCTGCCCCTGCTGTCGCCGGCCGAGGCCCGGACGTACGCGGCCGATGTGCGCGGCCGGGCCCTTGACGTGCTGGAGCGGGCCGCGTTCCACGGGACGCGGCTGACGGAGGCCGGGTTCGCCTTCGGGATGATCGCGCAGCACGAGCAGCAGCACGACGAGACCATGCTGATCACCCATCAGCTGCGCAAGGGACCGCAGGCGCTGACCGCCCCGGACCCGGAGCCGGTGCCGCTGTTCACCGGCCCGGCCGAAGTCCTCGTACCCGGCGGGCCGTTCACCATGGGAACCTCCGCCGAGCCGTGGGCGCTGGACAACGAACGCCCCGCGCACCGGCGGGACGTGGCGCCCTTCCACATCGACACCACTCCGGTGACGAACGGCGCCTACCGGGCGTTCATCGAGGACGGCGGCTACGACGACCCGCGCTGGTGGGCACCCGAGGGCTGGGCGCACATCCGCAGGCACGGCATCGACGCCCCGCTGTTCTGGCGGCGCGACGGACAGCAGTTCCTCAGGCGCCGGTTCGGTGTCACCGAGGTCGTCCCGCCGGACGAGCCGGTGCTGCACGTGTGCTGGTACGAGGCCGACGCCTACGCCCGCTGGGCGGGACGCCGGCTGCCCACGGAGGCCGAGTGGGAGAAGGCGGCCCGGCACGACCCGGCCGGCGACCGCTCGATGCGCTACCCGTGGGGCGACGAGGACCCGGGACCCGAGCACGCCAACCTCGGTCAGCGGCACCTGCGTCCGGCACCCGCCGGGAGCTACCCGGCCGGCGAGTCGCCGCTCGGTGTGCGGCAGTTGATCGGCGACGTGTGGGAGTGGACGGCGAGCGACTTCCTGCCCTACCCGGGGTTCAGGGCGTTCCCGTACAAGGAGTATTCGGAGGTCTTCTTCGGGCCCGACCACAAAGTGCTGCGCGGCGGTTCGTTCGCGGTGGACGCGGTGGCCTGCCGTGGCACCTTCCGCAACTGGGACTACCCGATCCGGCGGCAGATCTTCGCCGGCTTCCGCACGGCCCGTTCGGAGGACGCCTGATGTGCCGTCATGTGGCGTACGTGGGGCCCGCGGAAGCGCTGGGCCGGCTCCTCGTGGAGCCCCCGCACGGGCTGTACCGGCAGTCGTGGGCGCCCCGGCACCAGAAGTACGGGACGGTCAACGCCGACGGTTTCGGCGTCGGCTGGTACGCGGAGGGCGACCCGGTGCCCGCCCGCTACCGCCGGGCCGGGCCCGTCTGGGCGGACCTGTCCTTCGCCGACCTCGCCCGGGTCGTACGGTCCACCGCACTGCTCGCCGCGGTGCGGGACGCGACCCTGTCGGGGGCCGACGCGGAGGCCGCGGCGGCCCCGTTCGCGGCGGGGACCTGGCTGTTCAGCCACAACGGGGCGGTGAGGGGCTGGCCCGGTTCACTGGCCACGGTGTCCCGGACGCTGCCGCACGAGGATCTGCTGTCGCTGGAGGCCCGCAACGACTCGGCGCTCGTCTGGGCGCTGGTGCTGGCCCGGCTGCGCAGCGGCGACACGGAGGGCCAGGCGATGGCCGACACGGTCCTGGAGGTCGCCGCCGCGGCCCCCGGTTCCCGGCTCAACCTCCTCCTCACCAACGGCGACACCATCACCGCCACCGCCTGGGGCGACACCCTGTGGTACCTCACCCGGCCCGGCGGCGGCACCGCCGTGGCCTCCGAGCCCTACGACGACGATCCGCACTGGCAGGAGGTCCCCGACCGCACCCTGCTCGCGGCGAGCCGCACCGACGTGCTGCTCACGCCGCTCAAGGACCCGGCCGACGCCTCCGTGCCCTCCCCCGCGCCGAAGGAGCCCCGTACGTGAGCCCGTTCCACGTCACCCGCACCCTGCCCGAGGACGCCACGGACGCCGCGCTGCGCGCCGACGTCCACCGGGGTCTGACCGGACACCCCAAGACCCTGCCGCCGAAGTGGTTCTACGACGCCCACGGCAGCGACCTGTTCGAGAAGATCACGGAACTGCCGGAGTACTACCCGACGCGTGCGGAGCGGGAGATCCTCCTCACGCACGCCGGCGACATCGCCGCGGCCACCCGGGCCAGGACCCTGGTCGAGCTCGGCTCCGGCTCCTCGGAGAAGACCCGGCACCTGATCGACGCCCTCACGGACCTGCACACCTACGTCCCGGTCGACGTCAGCGGGAGTGCCCTCAGCCAGGCCGGTCAGGCGCTCGCCGCCGAGCGGCCCGACCTGGACGTGCACGCCCTGATCGCCGACTTCACCGCGGAACTGACCCTGCCGGACACGCCGGGGCCCCGGCTGGTGGCGTTCCTCGGCGGCACCATCGGCAACCTGCTGCCCGCCGAACGCGCCGCGTTCCTGGCGTCCGTGCGCGGCCTGCTCGCCCCGGGCGACGCCCTGCTGCTGGGGACGGACCTGGTCAAGGACGAGGAGGTGCTGGTCCGGGCGTACGACGACGGGGCCGGGGTGACGGCCGCGTTCAACAAGAACGTCCTGACCGTGATCAACCGCGAGCTGGGCGCCGACTTCGATCCCGCCGCGTTCGACCATGTGGCGCGGTGGGACGCCGGGCACGAGTGGATCGAGATGCGGCTGCGCTCCCGTGCTGCGCAGACGGTGAAGGTGCCGGCGCTCGGCCTCGCCGTCGACTTCGCGGCGGGCGAGGAGATGCGCACCGAGGTGTCGGCGAAGTTCCGGCAGGAAGGCGTGCGCACCGAACTGTCCGCGGCGGGACTGGAGCCGGCCCGCTGGTGGACGGACGGCGCGGGCCGGTTCGCGCTGTCGCTGAGCGTGGCGCGCTGACCCTGCCGGGCCCCGGGCGGCGGCGGGAGACGACGTCTCGCGCTTCGCCGCCGCTTGGGGCACGGTGGAATGACGCGTGACACTCCCGTCACAGGAACGTCAGGGGAAGAGGAGCAGCGGCATGTCGAACCACACCTACCGGGTCACGGAGATCGTCGGCACCTCACCGGACGGCGTCGACCAGGCCATCCGCAACGGCATCGACCGGGCCTCGCAGACGCTGCGCAACCTGGACTGGTTCGAGGTGACGCAGGTGCGCGGCCAGTTGGAGGACGGGCAGATCGCGCACTGGCAGGTGGGCCTCAAGGTGGGCTTCCGCCTCGACGAGTCGGAGTAGTGCTCAGGTCCGCCCTTCGCGCTCCTGCGCCGCCTTCATCTCGGCGGACCGGGTCACCCAGTCGGCCCGTACGACGGTGAACCCCGCGCGCCGGGCGTCCGCGCAGACCAGCTCGTCGTCGTCCACGAGGACGCGGACCTCGCGGGTGCGCGCGAGCCGTCGCAGGATCTCCAGCTTGGTGAACCGGGCGGGACGCCGGTCGGCGTCCCGCCGCATGTGCACGCGCCCTTCGGGCAGCCCCTGGGCGGCGAGCCAGTCCAGCGTGTCGCGCCGGCAGCGCTCGGGCCGCCCGGTGAGGTAGACGATCTCGCACTCCCGCGCGCTCTCCCGGACCAGCGCGACGCCCTCCGGGACCGGCGGGTCCTGGGGCGCGGCCGAGAAGAACCCGTCCCAGTCCTTCGGCCTGCGTTCCAGGAACCGCTGCCGGTGCGTGGTGTCGGCGAGGGTGTTGTCCAGGTCGAACACGGCCAGCGGGGCCTTGCTGCGGTCGTCGCTCACGCCGCCCAGCGTAAGGGGTCCCCGCGCCGTGCGCAGGTGAGACAGCACGCATGAACAAGCCATGTACGCGGGTCGATTCACCCTCACAGTTGATGGCTCAAGGACGGCACTGACATACTCCGCTCTCAGCCTCGCCACCACCCGCGGCCGAGGCTGACCGGGGATCTCCACACAGAACCCCGAGGCCGTCCATGTGAATCCGAGCAGTGGGTTTTTCCGGATTCACGCCCCCCACAGAGCCCGCACCCCCACCGCGTGTCCGGCACCCCTCCCCCCTGCCCGAAAACCGGACGCGTCCACTGACCCGACGGGGTCGAGTGCGGGGCACGATGCAGCGAAGAAGGTGCGCCTGTGCCCGAATATCCACCGAGGCGGGACGACACTCCCACATTCCCGCTTCCGCACATCGAACATACTCCGCCGTCTCGTATATCCGACCATCCCGAATTCCACTCTCTGCGTCGCGCGCAGCGCCGGTTCGGCATCCGCGCGACGGTCCTGTCCGTCGGTGGATTCCTGCTGTACGTACTGCTGTCGAGTTTCGTGCCCGCGCTGATGAACCAGCCGCTGTCCGGCCGCCTCACGGTCGGACTCGCCCTTGGTCTCGGGCAGTTCGTCATCATGGGCGTGACCGCGTGGTGCTATGCCCGGCACATGCGCACCCGCGTCGATCCGATCGCCCGCGGCCTGAAGTCCCGGCTGCACGAGACCGGGAGCCGTCGCGCCCGTACGACGGCGCCACCGCAGGGGGCCGGGCAGCCGCTCCGGCACGGCGCGAGGGGGTTCCGTACGTGGTGACCGCCGCCGCCATCGACGACAGCAGTCTGCAGCTGACGTTCGTCCTGTTCCTGACCGTGGTCGTGATCACCCTGTTCATGGCCCTGCTGACGGCTCCTCAGCGGGACGAGATCAGCGAGTTCTACCTCGGCAACCGGGCCATGTCCCCGCTGCGCAACGGCCTCGCCATGTGCGGCGACTACCTGTCCGCCGCCACGCTGCTGGGCAGCACCGGGCTGGTCGCCCTGACCGGCTACGACGGGCTGATGTACCTCGGCGGCACCACCGTCGCCTGGATGATGGTGCTGCTGCTGATCGCCGAACCCCTGCACCGCACGGGCAGGTTCACGCTCGGCGACACGGTGGCGCTGCGCCTGCCGCGGCAGCAGCGGCCGGTCCGCGTCGCGCTGGCGGTCTGCATCCTGGCCATCACCACGCTCTACCTGGTGGCCCAACTCGTGGGCAGTGTCGCCCTGCTGACCCAGTTCACCGGTGCTCCGAGCGGCAGCACCCGCACCCTGTGCGTGGTGGTGATCGGCGCCTTCGTGATCCTGTACGCCTCCCTCGGCGGCATGCCGGGCGCGACGGTCATCCAGGTCATCAAGGCCGTGATGCTGGTGGTGGGCGTGCTGTTCACCGCGGGCTGGGTGCTGCACCACTTCGACTGGAACCCCAACGCGCTGCTGGAGAGGGCGTCCGAGCGCAGCGGTTCGGGCCTGAGCTTCCTTGAACCGGGGCTGCGCTACGGCGGCACCGTCAGCAACAAGCTGGACTTCCTCAGTCTCGAACTGGCCATCGTGCTCGGCCTCGCCGCCCTGCCGCACGTGCTGATGCGGCTGCTCACCCCGCGCAACAGCGGCGTGCTGCGCTCCTCCGTGCTGTGGGCCGTCGGGCTGGTCGGCGCCGTCTGCTTCGGGGCCGGCATCATGGGGCTCGGCGCCACCGCGCTGCTCGGGCGGGAGACCATCGAGAGCACGGACCGCACCGGCAACGCCTCCGTCCTGCTGCTCGCCCACGAGCTGGGCGGCAGTGTCCTGACCGCGCTGCTGACCTGCCTGGCGTACCTGACGCTGCTGGCCGTGGCGGTCGGTCTCACCCTGGCCGCGGCTTCCTCCCTGGCGCACGACCTCTACAGCGAGGTGATCCGCAAGGGCCGGGCGACCGAGACCGAGGAGCTGACCGTCGCCCGGCTGTCCGGGGCGGTCATCGGGGTTCTCGGCATCCTGCTGGCCCTCGTCGCCTGGGGGGCGAACACCGCGACGCTCGCCTTCCTGGCCTTCGCCATCGCCGCGTCCGCGATCCTGCCGACGATCGTCTACACCCTCTTCTGGCGGCGCTTCAGCGCGAAGGGCGCCCTGCTGAGCCTCTACGGCGGACTGCTCTGCTCCGTCCTGCTGGCCGTCTTCTCCCCGGTCGTCTCATCGACCCCGGGCTCGTTCTACCCCGAGGCCGACTTCGCCTGGTTCCCGCTCCAGAACCCCGGCATCGTCTCCATCCCGGTGGGCTTCCTCCTGGGCTGGTTCGGCACGGTGCTGGACAAGGGGCCGGCCGAAGACGTCTCCGCACACGAGAAGTTCGAGGTGCGGATGCTCGTGGGCGCCAACGACTGACCCGCATCCCGGGACAACGGCGGCCGGGCGCCGTGGACGTACATTGTTAATGGGATCCATTTTCATGTAGCGTCCTCGGTGCCCGTCCCACCGAGGAGGAGTCCATGGCTGTCCCGAAGCGGAAGATGTCCCGCAGCAACACCCGTCACCGCCGCGCCCAGTGGAAGGCGGCCACGCCCACGCTGGTCCCCGTGACCGTCGACGGCGTGCGTCACCTCGTCCCGCAGAACCTGGTCAGGGCCTACGAGCGCGGGCTGCTACGCCCCGACGGCTGAGTGCGCCGCCCCGGCGAGGAAGTGCGCGCGGACCCGGCGCAGCCAGGCTTCCACCGGCGCCTCGTCGGGCTCGTCCGGCAGCGCCGTGGGCCCTGCATGGAAGGCCTCCTCGTAGTGCCTGAGCAGCGGCAGGGCCTCCGACGGGTCGGCGGCGACGCGCTCGCCGAAGGCGTGGTACCCCTCCGGGTCCGCGACGCGGATCGTCAGCCGCCCGGTGGTGTACAGCTCCAGGCCCTGCGCGCACAGCCGTTTCAGATGCCGGGCGTGCTTCGCGGTGCGCCCCCGGGTGTCGGGGGAGAACGACCCGTCACCGCGCGTCTCCAGCCGCCGGAACTGCTGGGTGGCGTAGCCGAGGTAGGCGTCCCTGACCCGCCTGGCGCTCAGGAAGGCCGTACGGATGCCGATGAGCTCGTCGCCGAGCGGGGTGCGCACCTCGTACAGGTCGTCGGGGAGCCACACCAGCTCCATCGCGGTCGGGTTGCCGCCGAGGGCCAGCCGGCACCACTTGGCGGCCTCGTGCAGAGTGCGGTCCGGAGCCGTGCCGACGTGCGACTCCTTCGGCCGGCGCAGACCGTGCAGCTCCTCGGTGGGCGCGGCGAAGAGGCCGAGGCGGTCGATGTCCGAACCCGGGCGGGCGAGACCGTAGGCGGTCGATCCGACGATGCCGGAGAGCAGGATGTTGGGGACGGTCACGGTCGGCCGCCTTTCGCTTCTGGATACCGGCACATTGTGCTGACGTGCCGGGACGCGGTCACCCGGTTTTCCGGCGGTGGTCGCCGAGGGGCGATGGAATACCGGCGGCCCCGCCCGGCGTAGAACCTGGTATGGATCCCGTGCGCCTGTCCGTCCTCGACCGCTCCCGCACCCGCGAGGGGCACACCCACCCCGAGGCGCTGCGCGACACCGTGCGGCTGGCGCAGGAGCTGGAGCGGCTCGGCTACCACCGGCTCTGGGTCTCCGAACACCACGGCGTGCCCGGGGTCGCCGGTTCCGCGCCGACCGTGCTGGCCGCCGCCGTCGCGGGCGCCACCCGGACGATCCGGGTCGGCACCGGCGGGGTGATGCTGCCCAACCACCGGCCGCTGGTCGTCGCCGAGCAGTTCGGGGTGCTGGAGTCGCTGTTCCCCGGGCGGATCGACATGGGCCTCGGCCGGTCCGTCGGCTTCACGGACGGGGTGCGCCGGGCCCTGGGCCGTGACAAGGGTGACGCCGAGGACTTCGAGGCCCAGCTCGCGGAGCTGCTCGGCTGGTTCCGGGGCACCTCCCCCACCGGGGTGCACGCCCGCCCCGCCGAGGGCCTGAAAGTGCCGCCGTTCGTCCTGGCCATGGGCGAGGGCGCCGGCATCGCCGCCCGCGCGGGCCTGCCCATGGTCATCGGGGACCTCAGGAACCGCGAGAAGATGCGGCGCGGCATCGACCACTACCGTGGCCACTTCCGCCCCTCCGCCTGGGCACCGGAGCCGTACGTCGTCATCTCGGGCACGATCGCCGTGGCCGGCACCCCCGAGGAGGCCCGGCGGCTGCTGATCCCCGAGGCCTGGTCGATGGCCCGCTCCCGCACCCGCGGCACCTTCCCGCCGCTGCCGCCCGCCGAGCGTGTGGAGGCCCTCACGATGACCGGCAAGGAGCGGGACTTCTACGAGGCGGGCCTGACCGGTCACATCGCCGGGACCGAGGAGCAGGTGGCGCACGAACTGGAGACGGTGGTGAAGGAGACGGGCGCCCAGGAGGTGCTGGTCACGACCAGCACGTACGACCGCGAGGCCCTGCTGGACTCCTACCGGCGGCTGGCCGCGATCACCTCCGGTTAGAGTCGTCTCCCATGCACGACCGCGACCCCCATGACCCGTTCGTCCGTGTCCGCGGAGCCCGCGAGCACAACCTCCAGGGCATCGACGTCGACATCCCCCGGGACGTGCTGGCCGTGTTCACCGGCGTGTCCGGCTCGGGGAAGTCGTCGCTGGCGTTCGGCACGATCTACGCGGAGGCGCAGCGGCGCTACTTCGAGTCGGTCGCGCCGTACGCGCGCCGGCTGATCCACCAGGTCGGCGCGCCGAAGGTCGGGGAGATCACCGGCCTGCCGCCGGCCGTGTCGCTCCAGCAGCGCCGGGCGGCCCCTACCTCCCGCTCTTCCGTCGGCACGGTCACCAACCTCTCCAACTCCCTGCGGATGCTGTTCTCCCGGGCCGGCACCTATCCGCCGGGCGCCGAACGGCTCGACTCCGACGCCTTCTCGCCCAACACGGCGGCGGGGGCCTGCCCCCAGTGCCACGGGCTCGGGCAGGTGCACCGTACGAGCGAGGAGCTGCTGGTCCCCGACCCGTCGCTGACGATCCGCGACGGGGCGATCGCCGCGTGGCCGGGCGCCTGGCAGGGCAAGAACCTGCGGGACATCCTCGACGCGCTGGGCCACGACGTGGACCGGCCCTGGCGGGAACTGCCCGCCCGCGAGCGGGAGTGGATCCTGTTCACGGACGAGCAGCCGGTGGTGACGGTGCACCCGGTGCGGGACGCCGACCGCATCCAACGTCCGTACCAGGGCACGTACATGAGCGCCCACCGGTACGTGATGAAGACGTTCTCGGAGTCCAAGAGCCCTGCCCTGCGGGCCAAGGCCGAGCGGTTCCTCACCAGCGCGCCCTGCCCGGCCTGCGGCGGCAGCCGGCTGCGCCCCGAGGCCCTGGCGGTGACGTTCGGCGGCCGGACCATCGCCGAGCTGGCGGCAGTGCCGCTGGCGGAGCTGGCCGCCGGTCTCGACGGGACCTCGGAGGCCGCCCGGGTCCTCACCGACGACCTGCGGTCCCGGATCGCGCCGGTCGTCGAGCTGGGCCTCGGCTACCTCAGTCTCGACCGGCCCGCCCCCAGCCTCTCCCCGGGGGAACTGCAACGCCTGCGCCTCGCCACCCAGCTGCGCTCCGGACTGTTCGGCGTCGTCTACGTCCTCGACGAGCCGTCGGCCGGACTGCACCCGGCGGACACCGAGGCGCTGCTCACCGTGCTGGAGCGGCTGAAGGCGTCCGGGAACTCGGTGTTCGTGGTGGAGCACCACCTCGACGTCATGCGGGGCGCCGACTGGCTGGTCGACGTGGGACCGGCGGCGGGCGAACACGGCGGGCGCGTGCTGCACAGCGGCCCCGTGGCCGAGCTGGCCGATGCCGCGGAATCGGCGACGGCCCGCTACCTCTTCGACCGTTCCCCCGCCCCCGCTCGGGAGGTGCGCGAGGCGACCGGGTGGCTCAAGACCGGCCCGGTCACGCGGCACAACCTGCGCGGGGTGACTGCGGAGTTCCCGCTCGGCGTGTTCACCGCGGTCACGGGGGTGTCCGGCTCCGGCAAGTCCACGCTCATCGGCGAGATCACGCAGGACTCGCCCGGCGTGGGCCGGCTGGTCTCGGTCGACCAGAAGCCGATCGGCCGCACTCCGCGCTCGAACCTCGCCACCTACACGGGCCTCTTCGACGTCGTACGCAAGGTGTTCGCGGCCACCGACGGGGCCCGCGAACGCGGCTTCGGCGTCGGGCGGTTCTCCTTCAACGTGGCGGGCGGGCGCTGCGAGACCTGCCAGGGCGAGGGGTTCGTCAGCGTGGAGCTGCTGTTCCTGCCCAGCACGTACGCGCCGTGCCCGGACTGCGGCGGGGCCCGCTACAACCCGTCGACGCTGGAAGTGACGTACCGGGGGCGGAACATCGCGCAGGTGCTGGATCTGACGGTGGAGAGCGCGGCGGAGTTCTTCGCGGACACCCCGGCCGTGGCCCGCAGTCTGGCGTCCCTGCTCGATGTCGGCCTGGGCTATCTGCGCCTCGGCCAGCCCGCGACCGAGCTCTCCGGCGGCGAGGCCCAGCGCATCAAGCTGGCGAGCGAACTGCAACGCGGCCGGCGCGGCCACACGTTCTACCTCCTCGACGAACCCACGACGGGCCTCCACCCGGCCGACGTGGACGTCCTGATGCGCCAGTTGCACGGCCTCGTCGACGCCGGGCACACCGTGGTCGTCGTCGAGCACGACATGTCCGTCGTCGCCCGCGCGGACTGGGTGATCGACCTCGGCCCCGGCGGCGGCGACGCGGGCGGGCGCATCGTGGCAGCGGGCCCGCCGCGGGACGTCGCCCGGTCACCGGAGAGCCGGACGGCCCCTTACCTGGCCCGGACGCTGTCCGGGCGCCGTTGACGAGGCAGGTCCGGTGCAGCCGGTCGCGGCGGCGCGTCGTGGACAGCGCGCCGACGCGCGCAC
>NZ_WWIC01000188.1:0-15929 GCF_009872555.1 Streptomyces sp. SID5643 | reverse complement strand
CCTTCGACATCGACGCCAACGGCATCATGCACGTCTCCGCCAAGGACCTGGCGACCGGCCGCGAGCAGAAGATGACCGTCACCGGCGGCTCGGCCCTGCCCAAGGACGACATCGACCGGATGATGCGCGAGGCCGAACAGTACGCCGAGGAGGACAGCAAACGCCGTGAGGCCGCCGAGACCCGCAACCAGGCCGAGCAACTCGTCTACCAGACGGAGAACTTCCTCCGTGAGAACGGCGACCGGGTCCCGGCCGACACGAAGTCCGAGGTGGAGTCGGCCGTCGCCGAGGTGAAGGAAGCACTGGCACAGCAGGCGGACACCACCGCCCTGCGCGCGGGCGTCGAGAAACTCGCCTCCGTCAGCCAGAAGATGGGACAGGCGATGTACGCCCAGGCCCAGCAGACCTCCGCGGAGGAATCCCCCACCGCGCCGCGGGACGAGGAGGGAGTCGTGGACGCGGAGATCGTGGACGAGGAGAAGAACGGACGGGACGAGAAGGGCGGCGCCGCCTAGCCCGACTCTCCGTCGCGGCAGGGGAAATCCCTTACTGCGAAGTCAGTGCCCCCTGTTAACCTCCAGCAGCCCGTGTGACCGGCGGGCCGAGGGAAGTTCACAGGGGAGGGACAGTTGGGCGCACAGAAGAGATCCGGCGGACACAGACTGCTGGCGGTGGGGTGTGCGGTGGCGGCCGTGATGACGACCGGTACCGGCGTGGCACAGGCCGCGGACAACCTGCCGCCGAAGCAGCCGCTCGTCCAGGACCTGGAGACGGGGTACAAGGAGTGCGCGGCGGGGGACCGGAGGGTGTACGTCTCCGGCGCGCCCGTCCTGAGCGCGGTCCTGTACGACCCGGAGGAGGACAACCACCCCGCCGAGGCCAACCTGGTCAAGGGCGAGTTCGAGGCGTGGTGGACGGACGCCGACGGGGTGGAGCAGCGCCTCACGCGTACGACGCTCGAAGGACACTCCGGAGACCCGCAGCGGTGGCACATGCCGGAGGGCTCCGTCCCGCCCGGCACCGTCATCTCCTGGCGCGTCCGCGCGAACGACGGCAAGGAGACCTCCCCGTGGAGCTCCGAGGGTGACGGCTCCGTCTGCGAGTTCGTCTACGACGACGAGAATCCGGAGAAGGCGACGATCTCCTCGCCCGAATACCCGGAGAACGTGTTCTGGGTGGACGGAGTGGGGGTCTACGGCCACTTCACGATGGACTCGCCTTCCGACGACGTCGTGTCGTACACGTACGGCTTCATCGGCGGCCCCCACGGAACCGTCCGCCCCGAGCGGCCCGGCGGGCCGGTGACCATCCCCTTCCTGCCCCTCGACTCGGGCCCCGAGAGCCTGACCGTCCGGGCCATCGACCGTGCCGGACGCAGCAGCGGCCAGTCGTCGTACGACTTCTACGTGAAGTCCGGCCGCGCGCCCGTGGCCCACTGGCCCCTGGCCGACGCCAAGGGAGCCACCTCCGCCGACGCCGAGGCGGGCACCGACGCGGCCGCCGGCTCCGGCGTCACCTTCGGCGCCCCCGCCCCCGCGCGCACGAAGCTCACCACGTCGGCGACCCTGGACGGCAGCAGCCACGGCTACCTCACCACGGACACCCCGGCCGTCACCGACCCCCGCAAGAGCTTCGCCGTCAGCGCCTGGGCCCGCCCGGCCGACACCGGCCGGAACATGACCGTCGCCGGCCAGGACGCGGGGCAGGCGGCCGCATTCGCCCTCGGCCTGAACCCCCGGGGCGGGACTCCGGACTGGTCGTTCACCGTCGGCGGCGCAACCGTGTCCGGCGGTGCTCCGGAGACCGGCGAATGGGCCCACCTGTTGGGCGTGTACGACGCCGAGACGGGCGAGGCGCGGCTGTACGTCAACGGCCATGAGGTCGGCACCAGGGCCGGGGCCACGCCCACCGCCACCGCCGGCGCCTTCCAGATCGGCCGGGTCCGCGACGGAAACGGCTACCACGACCGCTGGCACGGCGAACTGGGCGGCGTCAGGGTCCACGACCGGGTGGTGGTGCCGGACGAGGCGTCCGAACTGGCCCTCCGCAAGCCGTCGTTGCGCGGCCACTGGTCGCTGGAGACGGCCCGGGACGGCACCAGCCCCGAGCTGAACGGCGGCGCGCCCCTGAAGCTGGGGTCCGGCGCGACGATCTACCGCGTCCCGGAGGGCTCGTGTGAGCCGTGGCTGGACCCGGACTGCGTGCCGGCGCCGCTGCCGCTCGTCGGAGACGGCCACCTGGCACTCGACGGCAAGACCGGTCACGCGATCGCCGAGGGACCCGTGGTCGACACCTCGGACAGCTTCACCATCGGGGTGGTCGTCCGCCTGGCGGACGCGGAGCCCGAGCGCCCCATGACCGCCCTGTCGCTGCCCGGCAAGCACACCGACGCGTTCAGGCTGCGCTATCAGCCCGCGCAGCACGCCTGGCAGCTGGTGATGCCGCACAGGGACGAGCGGGGTGCGCCCGAAACGGTGGTGGCGCAGATCGAGAGGGCGGACGGCGGCGAGGGCGCCGGCCATCGCCTCGCCGTCGTCTACGACGACGCCACCGACAAGATCAGGCTCTACGTCGACGGACAGACCAACGCCGAGGCGACCGCGGACCTCCCGAACGGCTGGCGCGGCTCCGGCCCGCTTCAGATCGGCCGCGGCCAGTGCGGCGACGGGTGGGGCGAGTACCTGCACGGCGACGTGGACGAGGTGCACGCCTTCGCCGGCGCCCTGACCGGCGACGACATCCCGTTCCTGGGCTCGGGCGTGGAGCCGTGCTTCTGCTAGCCGGGGTGCCCGGCTCCTAGGTCTCGGTGTGCGCGGGCGGCAACGTCGCGCACACCGCGTCCAGGACCGTGGCGTACGGGGTACCGAAGTCGGTGAGCCTGGACCTGAGCCGGTCCAGGCCGTCGCGGTGCTCCGTCAGGAGCCCGTCGCTGCCGGTGCGAGCCGTGAGCTCCAGCACCGCGGGCAGGAAATCCGGCGGCTCCTCACCGGTGGTCTCCAGGCCGTGCGCGCGGTAGAGCTCCTCGGAGGGCGCCGGGGCGGCCTCGCGCCAGGCGCTCAGATACAGGCTGTGCTCCTGCCCGGCCTCGAACACCTCGACGTAGTGCGCGGCCAGCTCCCTCGGCGGGGTGACAGCCGCGTGGTCGGCGAACTCCCGCAGTTGGGGGGCCGCTTCGCGCAGCAGTGGCAGCCGGGCGCGGAAGTCGTCGTCGGGGTACATCAGGCACAGCGCGGCCGCCTGGTACAGCACCTCGAATCCGGGCATCGGACCTCCTTCGCGTGCGCCTGCCTGCCTGCCCGCCATCCCGACGCTAGGGCCGGGCCGGGGAGCGCACCCGCCGACGGCGCCCGTACGGGTCAGTACCGCTCGCGGTACTCCCGCAGCAGCTCCTCCGTACGCTGCGCCGAACCCGCCCCGGCCGTCATGTGGTCCAGCACCTCCAGATGCGCCGAGACCTCCTTGCGGGAGTCCAGGTACAGCGCGCCGGTCAGATACTCGGTGAAGACCATGTCGGGCAGTTCCGGCTCGGCGAAGCGGAACAGTGAGAAGGGGGCGTACGTCCCCGGATGCGGGCCGTCGGCGAACTCGGCGATCTGGAGAGTGACGCGGTCGCGGGCGGCGTACTCCAGCAGCTTGTCCAGCTGGTCGCGCATCACCCGGCCGTCGACGCTCACCGGGCGGCGCAGCACCGTCTCGTCCATGATCACCCACAGGTGCGGGGGATCACGGCGGTCCAGCAGCCGCTGCCGCTCCATGCGCAGCGACACATGCCGCTCCACGGCCTCCGGCCCGGCGTTCGCGATGGTCCCGGCCTGTAGCACGGCCCGCGCGTACTCCTCGGTCTGGAGCAGCCCCGGCACGAAGTGCGGCTCGTAGGACCGGATGATCCGCGCGGCGCCCTCCAGGCTCACGTACAGGCTGAACCATTCCGGCAGCACGTCGTGGAACCGCTGCCACCAGCCCGGCCGGTTCGCCTCCTCGGCGAGGTCGACGAACGCGGTCACCTCGTCCTCGGCCACGCCGTACGCCGTCAGCAGGATCTGCACGTACGGGATCTTCAGCGCGACGTCGGCGGTCTCCATCCGCCGGACGGTCGCCGGGGCGACCCGCAGCACCTTGGCGGCCTCGTCACGACCGAGGCCCGCGGCCTCGCGCAGCTCCTGCAACCGCTTGCCCAGGACCACCTGGCCCACCGTGGGTGCGGCCCGCCGTTCACTCACGCCACGCCTCCCCAACGTGCCCAAGCCTGTGATCAGTCTGTCACGTCCGGGCGGCCGGATCACAGGGCTCGCACCGAAGAGATCGCCGTAAGCGCAGGAGCGGCGCCGGCATTACCCCGCGGGTAATCGACCGGACACCGCCGCGACGGCATCGTGGACGCACCGGGTTCCGGGCCGGCGCACTCCGGCCCGGGACCCGGCCCCAGCCGCCGCACCACAACCCGACGGAGGGTGATTCCCCATGTCCGCGATCCAGCTCGCCGCGCTCGCCCGGACCGTGGAACCGCAGTCGATGCTGCGCCGCTTCCTCGCCCTGGACGCCGTCGTCACCGGCACCAACGCGCTCGCCTACCTGGCGTTCTCCGGACCGCTCGGGGGATTCCTCGGAGTCGACGCCACGCTGCTGCTCGCCCTGGGCGCGTTCCTCGCCCTCTACTCGGCGGGCGTGGGCCTGCTGGCCGCCCGCAGGCGGCCCCCGGCACTCGGCGTACGGGCCGTCGTCGAGGCCAACCTCGCCTGGGCGGCGGTGAGCCTCGCGGCCCTGGCGCTGTGGCTGACGCCGAGCACGCCGGGCGCCGTGTGGACGGTGCTCCAGGCCTTGGCCGTGGCCGGGTTCGCCGTCCTCCAGCACCTGGCCCTGAAGGCCCGTCAAGCCAGCGAGGACTGAAGGTACTTGGCCGTCGCCGGGTCGGCCGGGAGCAGCGTCTCGATGGCCAGCTCGGCGACCGTCACGTCCATCGGCGTGTTGAACGTGGAGATCGAGGAGACGAACGACAGCGTCCGTCCCTCGTGCTCGATCCGCAGCGGCAGCGCGAAGTACGGCACCGGCTCCGACGGCTCGTCCGCCGGATCCTCGGCGGGCACCGGATACGCCGCCACCTCCTCGTACAGCGCACGCAGCGGCTCGGAGCGGTGCAGCGCGATCTGCCGTTCCATCTGCTCCAGCAGATGACCCCGCCAGGCGCGCAGATTGCGGATGCGCGGCGCGAGGCCCTGCGGGTGCAGGGCCAGCCGCATCGCGTTCAGCGGCGGTTCGAGCAGCGCCTCGCCGACCCCGTCGACCAGTGTCATGACCCCCCGGTTGGCGGCCACCACGTCGTACAGGGCGTCCACCACCAGCGCCGGATACGGCTCGTAGCCGCCGATCAGCCGCTCGATGCCCTCCCGCAGCGCGCCCAGCGCCGGGTCGTCCAGCGGGGTCTCCGGATAGCGGGGCGCGTAACCGGCCGCCAGCAGCAGCGCGTTGCGCTCCCGCACGGGGACGTCCAGATGCTCGGCCAGCCGCAGCACCATCTCCTCGCTGGGCCGGGAGCGGCCGGTCTCGATGAAGCTGATGTGCCGGGCCGAGGAGTCCGCGCGCAGGGCCAGCTCCAGCTGGCTGATGCGCCGCTGCTCCCGCCAGGCCCGCAGCAGGGGGCCCGCGCCCTTCTCGGCGGTGGACGGGTGAGTGGTCATGCCGGGACCGTAGTCGAGAACCGGTCGTGCCGGACAGGCACAGCCCTCCGACCAGGGCCACGGCCGCCCTGCTGTGGCAGGCTGGGAGGACCAGCAGCCAGGGAAGGAGCGTGGCCCATGCCCGTCGAACCGCTGTCGCAGAAGGAGGTCGAGGACCGGCTGGCCGAGCTGCCGGGCTGGTCGCTCGACAAGGACCACCTCATCCGCTCCTACCGGCTCGGCTCGCACTTCGCGGCGACGGCGATGGTCGTGCACATCGCCCAGGTCCAGGAGGAGCTGAACCACCACTCCGACCTCACCCTCGGCTACAACACCGTCTCCCTGGCCGTGCATACGCACAGCGCGGGCGGCGCCGTGACCGAGAAGGACTTCGAGCTCGCCCGCAGGGTGGAGGACCTGGCCCCCGGGCACGGGGCACACTGACGAGGTGCTCGACTACGACAAGGAAGCGGAGCGGTACGACGCCTCGCGCGGCGGTGAGCCCCGGGCGGCGGCCGCCGCGGAAGCGGTGCTGAGCCTCGTACCGCAGGACGCGCGCAGTCTGCTCGACGTCGCCTGCGGCACCGGCATCGTGACCCGCCGGCTCCAGGCCGCCCGCGACGGCCTGCGGGTGACCGGCGTCGACCTCGCCCCGGCGATGGCCCGGCAGGCCTCCACGCGGCTCCCCGGTGCCGTCGTGCGCGCCGACAGCCGCCGGCTGCCCTTCCGGGACGGGCAGTTCGACGCCGTGTGCAGCGTGTGGCTGCTGCACCTGGCGGCCGGGCCCGCCGAGGTGCGGGCCATCGTCGGCGAGTGCGCCCGGGTGCTGCGGCCCGGCGGGGTGTACGTCACCACGGTCGACAAGGCCGCCTCCCACAACGTGGGCAGTGACATCGATGTCGTCCTGTCCTCCCGGCCGCCCAGCCCGGTCCGGGACGCGGCGGCGGAGGTCGAGTCCTGCGCCGCGGCCCACGGCCTGGCCCCGGCCGGGCAGGCGGGCTTCACCGGTCTCGGCCAGGGGCGCAGTCCCCGCCGCACGATCGCCGACCTGCGCCGGGGCTGGTTCGTCACCCTGCCCCCGGGCCACCCGCTCGCCGACGGATTCGCCACCCGCCTCGCACGCCTCCCCGACCAGGACCGGCCCCGCCCCGACCCGGTGTTCAGCCTGCGGTCGTTCCGGAAGGCCGGGCGAACTCCATGATCCAGTTGGTCAGCCAGGTGTCCCCGCCGTCCACGGAGAACGCCTGCTCCCAGCGGGCCGACGCGGCGGAGACGTCCGACCAGACGAACCGGACCCGCACGTCCTTGCCGTCGTACGTGTCGTCGCCGTGGAACTCGCCGCGTCCGCCCTCGAAGCGGCCGAAGACCGGCGGGAAGAGGGTTCCGCTGATGCTGGAGGCCCAGTTGAGCGACCACCGCCCGGTTTCCGGGTCGAAGAGCCGCAAGGTCGCGCCCTTCGCGGACAGCAGCGGCATGTCGACCTCGTCGATGTTCGCGGCCCCGTCGAACAGCGGCCGGCAGTGGCTGGTGCCGGGGAACTCCACCCAGTCGCTGTCCGGTGCGAGGAAAGCGGTGCGGCGCCGGTGGCGGACCTCCCAGTCACCGTGGAAGAAGTCGAAGTCGTGCGGGCTGCTCATGCGCGGTCTCCTGTGGTTCCTTCGGGCAGGGAGTCGGCCACGTAGGCCTTGAGGTCCGGGACTTCGGGCGCGAGCAGGTGCCGCACCCAGGCGTCCCGCTCGTGCAGGATCGGCGGCAGCTCCCAGACGCAGCCGATCCACGGCAGCCCGGGAGTGATGAAATGGGCCGGATCACGGTCCGGGCAGCCCAGCACGGGCTGACCCGCCGCCGCGCCCCGGAAGTGCAGGACGTTGTCCCACACCCAGCTGTAGGCGTTCAGATAGGCGCCGTCGTCACCGCCCCGGTGCAGGACGACGAAGGCCGCCGGGGGAGTGCCGTCCGGCTCCGGCAGCAGCTCCGGCAGGATCGCGTACGCCGCCTTCTCCACCTCGGGCTCGATGCCCGCCGGGTCGGAGGTGACGTGGTAGCGCTTGATGTGGCGTCCGGCCACCTCGACGGGTGGAGGGACGGTCAGCAGTTTCTCGGTGAAGCCCATGAGGGGGACGCTAGGGCCGCTTCACTGACATCCTGTGTCAGTGAAGTCCAGTCGGCTCGTCCAGATCCTCCTGCTGCTCCAGACCCGCGGGCGGATGACCGCCGCCCGGCTCGCCGAGGAGCTGGAGGTGTCGGTGCGCACGGTGTACCGGGACGTCGAGGCGCTGAGCGCGGCCGGTGTCCCGCTCTACGCCGACGCGGGCCACGCCGGCGGTTACCGTCTGCTGGACGGCTACCGCACCCGCCTCACGGGGCTGACCACCGACGAGGCCGAGGCGCTCTTCCTCGCCGGCGCCCCCGGTGCCGCGGCCCAACTGGGCCTCGGTGCCGTCCTCGCCGCCGCCCAGCTCAAGGTCCGGGCCGCGCTGCCGGCCGAACTGCGCCCGCACGCCGACCGGATCAGCAGCCGCTTCCACCTCGACGCGCCCGGCTGGTACGCCGACGCCGACCAGACGCCGTACCTCCCGGCCGTGGCCCACGCGGTCTGGAACCGGCGTGCCGTGAACATCCTTTACCGCCGCTGGCGTGAGCCCACCGACGTGGAGCGCCGCCTGGAGCCGTACGGGCTCGTCCTCAAGGCGGGCCGCTGGTACGTCGTCGCGGGCCCGGGTCCGCGCACCTACCGGGTCGACCAGATCCTGCGCCTCGACCCCACCGGCGAGGAGTTCAGCCCACCCGGTGACTTCGACCTGGCCGTCCACTGGACGGCGTACCAGCGCGATTTCCACCACCGGCTCCGAGCGGCCCGGGCCGTGGTCCGGCTGGCGCCGGGTGTACCCCTCCCCGGACCGGCGCTGACCGACGCACACGTGGAGGAGGACGGCTGGACCCGTGTCACCGTCGCCATCGAGTCCGTCGACCGCGCCCACACCGATTTCCTGCGCCTGGGCAGCGGCGTCGAGGTGCTCGAACCCCTGGAACTGCGCGAGCGGATCGCCCGGACGGCGGCCGAGCTGGTGGAACGGTACGGCAGCCCCCGGCCCGGCTGAAGCCGCCGCATGCTCGGTTCGCGACCGGTCCTGACATGCCAGAGGGCGCGTACCGTGTCCGGCACACGCCCTCGGACCGCCCGGTCAGGCAGTCGTGCAGGTCTGCTCGCCCAGCCTGAACGTGGCCGGTTTCGTGTTCGTGCCCGACCAGTTCCCCGTGAAGCCGAAGCTCACCGACGATCCCGCCGCCACGTTTCCGTTCCAGCCGATGTTCTTCGCCGTGACCGCCGGGCCCGACTGCGTCGTCTCGGCGTTCCAGGCCTGGGTCAGCTTCTGGCCGTCGGGGAAGGTCCAGTTCAGCGACCAGCTGTTCCAGGCGCTCGTCCCGGTGTTGGCGAGCTGGACGTCCGCCTGGAAGCCGCCCGCCCACTGGCTGGTGACCTTGTACGTCACCTTGCAGGCGCCCGTCGGTGCCGGGCCGGGGCCCGGCCCCGGATCGGTCGTGCCGCCGCCGGAGCTGTCGCCGTAGACGACGCCCCGGCCGTTCGTGGAGACGTAGACACGGCCGTACACGCGCGGGTCGCCGGTGATCGCCGCACCCGTCCAGCCCCACTGGTGGGCGTCGTCGTTGATGCGCGTCCAGCTCGCGCCCTTGTCGGTGGACCGGAAGATGCCGCGCACGCCGCCGATCTTCGCGCTGGTGTAGAGCGTCTGGTAGGAGGCGCCGGGTGCTGCCTTGCCGAAGCCGACGGTGTCGGCCTGCTCGACGTTCGCCAGCTTGGTGAAGCTCGCCCCGCCGTCCGTGGAGTGCCACAGGCCGTAGGCACCGTCCGCCGCGCCGCCGGCCAGCCAGACGTCGCCCTTCCCGCCTGGCAGCGCCTTGAAGCGGACACTGTCACCGCTGGGCAGCCCCGTCGCCGGTGACGCCTTGAAGGTCGCTCCGCCGTCCGTACTGACGTAGAACTTCCCGGACTTGAAGCCGTAGAAGGTCTTCGGATCGACGCGGTCCGCCTCGACGACCGCCCCGGCGGGGATCCCATCGGAGGCCTGCCACGACGTGCCGAAGCCGGTCGCGTGGTGCACTCCGGCGCCCTCGGGGCTCCACACGAACCGGCTGCCGTCGGCCGCGGCCGCGACCGTGCCGCCGCCGCTCACGCCCGAAGGGTCGGTCCCGGCGAACCAGTTGGCGCCGTTGTCCGTCGAGAACGCGATGTGCGGTCCCGAGTCCAGGTTGCCCGTCCGCACCACCGTGCCGGGGTTCGACTCGGCGAAGTCCAGGCTCGTGGTCGTCGTGAAGTTCGGCTGGGTGAACATCATCGACGGCACCTTCGTCAGGTCCGTGTGGCGGAAGCCGCCGATGTCGCCGAGCGCACTCAGCAACGGGGCGCCTGACGGGGGAGAGGCCAGGTCGTTGACCGCCGTCTCCTCCAGCCCCCGCACCATCGGTTTGACGGCGAACTTGCTTCCGCTGTCCCAGTTCGTGAGGTTCTCCGTGCCGTAGATCGTCGCACCCGTTCCGTACATCATCCGGTTCGAGTCGAACGGGTCGATCTCCAGGGCCTCGGTCATCCATCCCAGCTTCGGCGTCTGCTCGGGCGGTTGCGGGTTCGCGCCCCAGGTCAGCCACGGTGAGGACGAGACGTCCATCGTGTAGCGGTTCTCGCGGTTCGGGTACGACGTGTAGTCCCACGCCCTGGTCCAGGTCGCGCCGCTGTCCGTGGAGCGGAAGATCTGCGTGTCGGGCCACCAGGCGCTGTACGCGGTCGCCATGACCGTGCCCGGCTTCTGCCGGTCGACGGTCAGCCCGCTGAAGCCGTAGGAGGTGTCGGCCTCCGCCACCGGGCTGATGTCCGTCCAGGCCCCCGTGCCCGTCGCGTACCGCCACAGCCGGCCCTTGCCGCCGTCGTACGGGCCGCCCTTGTCGCTGTACGCGAGATAGAGGTAACCGTTCCTGGCGTCCAGGACGCCCTTGTGCGCCAGGTGGCCGGTGGGCTGCCCGGCCAGCCGCTGCCAGGTCGCGCCCGCGTCCGTCGACCGGTACACCGCGTTGTCCTTGTCGGCGACCCCGACGTAGACCGTTCTCGTGGCGTTCCCGGCGGTTCCCGTGGACTCGTCGAAGGTGACCCAGACGATGCCCTGGTTGTCGCTGGAGTAGCCGGACGTGTCGCTCGGGTCCGCCACGTAGTTGCCCACGTTGGGAAAGTTCGCCACCTGCGACCAGGTCGCGCCCGAGTCCGTCGACCGCCACAGCCCGTTGCCGCTGGGCGCACCCAGATACAGCACGCTGTTCCGGTTCGGGTCGACGGCCAGCCGCTCGCCCATGCCCCGCCCCGGCATGTTGCCGCCCAGCTTGAACGGCAGGTTCGCCTTCCGCCAGCTCGCGCCCCGGTCGGAGGAGCGCATGACGGCGCCGTTCTTCGGGTCCCAGCTGTTCGTGTACGTCCCGACCGCCGCGTACACCCGGTTCGGATCGACGGAGTCGGACGCGATGCTCACGACGCCCGTGTGCCCCCAGTCGTCCCAGCCGACCGAGTCCAGCAGCGGCGTCCAGGTCTTGGAGGACTCCTGCCAGCGGTAGGCGCCGCCGATGTCGGTGCGGGCGTAGGCGAGGTTCTTCTCGGTCCGGTTGAAGACGATCCCGGGGACGAACCCACCGCCGTCGATCCGGGCGTTCTTCCAGGAGTAGGTATCGGCGGCGATCTTCACCGACGTCCGGTCGGCGGCCAGGGCGGTGGGAGCGCCCGACAACAACCCGGCCGCCAGCGCGAGCACGGCCGTGAGAACACGGGTTCTTCGCACGGTGGGGTTCCTTCCGTGAGGGGGAACGTGCGAGGGCCGGGCGGCCCCAGTGCGGGTGGAGCCGCCCGGCCGAGGTGGCCCCGCGTCAGGTGCGGGGCCACGTACGCAGAGCTTCGGACGCTGTTTTGGGGGCGCGGGGAACTGCGCGACCAGCCACATACGGCCCGCAGATGACCACCGCCCAGCCCGCGGAGCGCCCGGCGGGGGCTATTCGAGAAGCTCCGCGTACGAGCCCATGGCCAGGGCGATGTCTGCCTGGGCCCAGAACCGGTGGTAGGTGAACGAGGGCACCGCGCCGCCGGCGAGGTAGCTTTCGATCTTCGACCAGGCCGGGTCGTCCTGGTAGAAGGAGCGGATCGAGTCGAACGTCGACGACGTGTTGATCGGGTCGCCGTTCGGCATCGTGCCTGTCCAGCCGCTCGGGATGTGGACCGGGTCGTCGAAGCGGTTGTAGTCGGCCCGGTTCTCGGCAACGGCGATTCCGAGGTCGGTCTGGTGGTTCGCCCACATGCCGTCCAGCAGCTTCTTGGCTGCCGCGGCGGCCTGCGTGTCACCGGAGCGGTCCGCGTAGTAGGTCAGGGTCTTGGCGTACGCGGCGGCCACACCGACGTCGTTGGTGTAGTCGGCGACGGTGACGTGCAGCCCGTTGTTGGCGCCGGGGTCGGCGGCGTTCCAGGTGTCGGGCTGGCCCGACCACTGGAGCGTCGAGGGGATGCGGTAGGTGCCGTCGGGGTTGAACGTGGTCTTGGACAGCGCCCACTTGACCCATTTGTCGAGGACCGTCTTGGCCTTGGCGTTGCCGGTCTGCTGGTACAGCTCGGCGACGCGTTCCATGGACCATGCCTGGAAGCCGAACCACTGGTTGGACGGCGGGTCGTGGTATACCGGCTTCTCGTCGTAGTACATGCCGTAGAACGTCGACTTGCCCGCGGGCGGGGCCGCGTACCGGCCCTGCCAGCTGTTGGTCGCGCCACCGGCGATGGCGCCTTCGTCGGACTGGAGCCAGCGGTAGAACTCCAGCTGCCGGTCCATGGACTTGGCCCAGTCCGCCGCACCCGTGGCCGACTTCGGCTTCAGCGGCGCGTAGTTGCCGAGTGCGTAGGCCGCCAGGGGGTTCTGGTAGCCGCCGTGGGCGTGGCTGGAGCCGATGCGCCAGGCCCAGCCGGCATTGGTGTCGGTGGCACCGCCCCAGGCGTAGTACCAGGACATCAGGTAGAAGGAGGCGTCCTTGCCGGTGCCCGCCGGGCAGGCCGCCGGTCCGACGCAGTTGCCGACCTTCTTGAAGTACTTGTCGAACATCGAGTAGCGCAGGTAGTCACCCATCTTCGCGGCCTTGGCGACCGTGCCGGAGACCTGCGCGCCCTTGCCCTGTTCCTTGGCCCACAGGTCCGCCCAGTAGGCGGCCTGCACGGCCCGGGCGTCGGCGTCGGGAGCGTTGGTGAACTTCCACTGCTTGGCGTAGGAGGCGTCAGCGGTGAACAGGTCCAGGTAGCCGTTCTTGCCGCCGTACTTGAAGGCGTCGCAGGTCGGCTGCGGCACCGTCTCCCACACCGACTCCTGCGCGCCGCGCTGGAAGGTGTTGATGTACGACGGGCCGGTGTCCGACGGACCCGCCTCGCACTTGCCGGGCGAGTTGCCGTAGCCGTAGACGTTGTCGACATCCTGGAGCCAGTGCATGCCGTAGACGTCGTCCGTGCCGTAGGCGCTCTTCAGCTCGCCCGCGATCGGGTCCGTGCCGGCCGCGACGGACGGTTCGAGCTTGGCCGGGTACTCGTTCGGCGTGTCCAGCTCGGGGGCGTAGGTGGCCGGCTTGGCGGGGTTGTAGAAGGAGTTGGTCGGCTGGTCGGCCTTGGTGGGGATCATGTACTTCTCCATGATCTCCCACGCGCCGTTGAACTTCGACCAGTCACCGGTCACCTTGCCGTACATGGCCTGGAGCCACAGCAGGTAGCTGTAGGCCTCCGACGTGGTCTCGTGGCCGTGGTCCGGCGCCTCGACGATCAGCGTCTCGACCGAGTGGTAGGGGATGCCCTCGGGCGAGAAGTAGCCGTTGGCCGGGTTGGTGATCTTCCCGTACAGCTCCAGGAAGCGGGCGTCGTACTCCTTCGCCGCCGCCAGCTGCGTGACGGTGACCGAGGCCTTGGCGTGGCCCGCGGCCGTCGACTCGAACACGGCCGATCCGCTACCGGAGTCCGCGGCCGCCACGGTCACCTTCTGCGCGGTGTTCCAGTTCTGCGGCGTGAACGTCAGCGAGGCACCGGCCGAGACCGACAGCCCCGCATTACCGCTCGCCCGGGCCGAGGTCACCGTCACGTTCGCCGAGGGCTGCTTGGACAGCTTCACCTCATACGTGCCCGACTTGCCCGACTGCACGCCCAGCTGGAGCGGTGAGGCCACGACGGTCGGCCCGGAGGCGACGGTGATGCCGACCGGCGTGGAATCGGCGGAGGCGCCCCTGCTGTCATACGCCTTCGCCACCAGGGAATGACCGCCCACCGCCAGATCGGAGACGGACAGCGCGTAGGGCGCGCTCGTGTCCGTGCCCAGCAGCCTGGTGTCGTCGTAGAACTCCACCTTGCTGATCGTGGCGCTGTCCGCGGCGGCCGCGGTGGCCGCCAGCGGCACCGCCTGCCCCTGGGTGTACACGGCACCCGCGCTCGGGCTGGTCAGCACGGCGATCGGCGGCTGGTGCGCGCCGGTACACGTGGTGCCGTTGACCGAGAACGACGTCGGCGCGGTGTTGGAGCCGCTGTAGGAGAACTGGGCACCGGCGGAGACGGCGGCACCCGCCGCCACCCGCGCGTTGTGGGCGGCGTTCTTCACGGTGATGGTCTGGCCGGACTGCGACCAGGTGCCGTTCCAGCCGTTGCCCAGCTTCTGGTTGCCGGAGTAGGCGTAGGTCAGCGTCCAGCCGTCGATCACGTCCGTGCCGCGGTTGGTGAGGGTCAGGTCCACCGTGAAACCGGAACCCCAGTCGTTCGTCTTGTAGTCGACGCTGCACTGAAGTGCCGCCGCCTGCGCGGGAGTCGACCCTGAGGAGAGCATCGTCAACGGAAGCGCGAGAGCTGCGACGGCTGCGGTCCACAGCCGCCGCACGGCTCGGCGTCTCCGGGGTGGGGGATGCATGGTGCTGGTTCCTCCTTGCGGCTCGGAGAAGTCAAGGCTTGAACCAGTGGGAGCGCTCCCATAGTGCGGACCCGTCAGGTACCGGTCAAGGTCCTCGAAGAGTCGAAAAGATTCGACGCCGGGAGTTGAGTGAATGTCAGTGACCCCTCTGTTCTTTGCCGACGCTTGGCGCTACCTTCCTTGACACCAGTGGGAGCGGTTCCATCAGTCGACGCGTCCGTCACGACGCCCCGGCCTGCACGGAGTCGCTCATGCGATACCCCTCGCGTTCAGTACTTTTAGCCGCCGCCCCAGCGGTCGTCCCCGGCTGCGCGAGTGCCGGTGCCGGGTTCCTCATGTCCTTGTCGGAGCGCGCCCTGAACGGCTGACACCCCCACCACCGAAAGGGAAAGCCGCACTCATGAGCCGTACGAGAACAGCGTTACTGGCCGCCATGGCCCTGGTCGCCGGAGCGACCGGCACCGCCTTCGCCGTCGACCCGGGCGCTGCCGGCGTCGCCGCCGTCCCCTGCACCGTCGACTACAAGATCCAGAACCAGTGGAGCACCGGCTTCACCGCCGCCGTCACCATCACGAACAACAGCGCCGCCAAGTCGTCGTGGTCGCTGAAGTGGTCGTACGCCGGTGACCAGAAGGTCACCAGCGGCTGGAACGCCAAGCTGAGCCAGAGCGGTGCCGCGGTCACCGCGGCCAACGAGTCCTACAACGCCCAGCTGGCGACCGGCGGTTCGGTCAGCTTCGGCTTCCAGGGCAGCTACAGCGGCAGCAACGCGGTCCCGGCCACGTTCACTCTCGACGGTGTGACCTGCAACGTCGACGACGGTGGCCCCGGCGGCCCCACCGACCCCCCGCCGGACCCGGGCGGCCCGTCCAACCGGGTGAACAACCCCTATGAGGGCGCCAAGGTGTACGTGAACCCGGAGTGGTCCGCGAACGCCGCCGCCGAGCCGGGCGGCAGCCGCGTCGCCAACCAGCCGACGGGAGTCTGGCTGGACCGGATCGCGGCCATCAACGGCGCGAGCGGAAAGATGGGCCTGCGCGCCCACCTCGACGAGGCGCTGCGCCAGAAGGGCTCCGGCGAACTCGTCGTCCAGTTCGTCATCTACAACCTGCCCGGCCGGGACTGCTCCGCCCTCGCCTCCAACGGTGAGCTGAAGGCCGACGAGATCGGCCGCTACAAGACGGAGTACATCGACCCGATCAAGGCGATCCTCGCCGACCCGAAGTACGCCTCGCTGCGGATCGTCACCACGGTCGAGATCGACTCGCTGCCGAACCTCGTCACCAACACCGGCAGCCGCCCGACGGCC
>NZ_WWIC01000187.1:0-309 GCF_009872555.1 Streptomyces sp. SID5643 | reverse complement strand
ACCACCACGCGCGCGTGCCCGTCCCCCGTCGACGGCCGCCGCCAGCATGGCCGAGGTGCTGACCACGAGCAGATCACCGGCCCGCAGCAGCAGCGGCAGTTCCGTGAACGCAGCTCCTCCAGCCTGACCAGCGGCTCGACGCCCGGGGTGCGCGGGCGCCGCGCACCCCGGGCGTCGAGCACCAGATCCCGGCCCCGCCCGACCCAGCCCCTTCGACGCCCCGGCGATGATCGCAACCGGCATGATCCGCTTCGTCGTCGTGACAGCGTGCCCACACCGTGGGAACGGAGCCGCCCCGGCCCTGCACCG
>NZ_WWIC01000186.1:0-203 GCF_009872555.1 Streptomyces sp. SID5643 | reverse complement strand
TAAGGTCTTGTAATTTTTCGACAATATACAATTGAGGCTCCCGCACCTTGGGCGCAGAGCCAATCGTGTGTTCAGTTTTTATCTCCGCAAAACCGTTTGAATTTTGCAGCAAATAAAATATCAGCGCGCAGTGATATACAAATAACGCATGATTTTCTATTTTGCCCAAAAGACCATCCACACCGGAGCTCATAAAGCGAGAT